>JAKIWU010000099.1 GCA_022749905.1 Thermoplasmata archaeon | reverse complement strand
GGGGAGCCCGGGGAGGAGCGCCTCGCTCGAGAAGATCCCGAGGAGCCCGTAGACGACGAAGGCCGAGGCCACCGTCCCGACGAGGAGGAGGCCCGCGAGGACGAGCCAGAGCGCGCCCGTACGGTACTTCGGGGGTGCGCCGTCAGTCATGCCGAGCCGCCTCCACAGCGCGCGCCGCGGGCGCGACCGACGGGGCCGGCGCGTAGATGCCGCCGAGACGGTGGATCGCTCCGGAGGTGACGAGACGGTTCCGATAGGCGGCCTGGTAGCGGAGAGAGAAGAGCGCGACCACGACGAGATTCACCAGGATCGGCGGGCCGAGGCGTTCGGCGACCACCATCGGCGGGATCACGATGCCCGGCGTGAGACCGCCCCAGACGGTCATGATCACGAGGATCGCGAGGAGCGAGTTCCCGGCGAAGAGGAAGAGCGGGCGGTCCCGCGGGTGGGTCTGCTTCGACCGGTCGAGGAACGGCAGGAGGAGGATGAACCCGATGAGGGCGGTGGTGAGCCCGACCGCGAGCACCGGCGTGACGCCTTGGAAATCGACGAGCTTGAACAACCAGAGGAAGTACCAGTCGGGTTCCGTGACGACCCCGGTGGCGGCGATGTTCCCCGCATAGGTGGGGAGCTGCCAGGGCCAGAGCGCCGCGATCCCGAGAAGGAGCCCGACGTACAGGAGCGCCCACTTCGTGATGTAGAAGAAAATGTGCGGCATGAACGGCACGTGCTTCTTGTCCTCGGCATGGGTGAACCGCCGGCGCTGCAGCGGGTCGGAGGTGGCGGGGGGCGCGATCCCGTGCGACTCGAAGAGTGCGATGTGCGCGTAGAGCAGCGCGCCGAGCGCGAGGGGGAGGAGGAGGATGTGCGCGGCGAACATCCTCGAGAGGAGACCCTGACCGGTTCCGTCGGCCAGGATGAGCGGAGCCGTGAGCGGCCCCGCGTACGGGAGACGGATCGCGAGGACCAGGCCGACGTTCGTCGCGTTGAGGGAGATCTGGGTGTACGGGAGGAGGTAGCCCGTGAACCCCATGCCGAGCGTGGTGACGAGGAGCAGCGTCCCCACCATCCAGCTGAACTCGCGCGGCGCCTTGTACACGCCGAGATAGTAGCCCCGGAAGAAGTGGACGAACGCGAGGAAGATCATCGCGTAGGCGCCGTAGAGGTGGGTCGAGAGGAGGAGCGAGCCCATCGGAACGGAGTGGATGATGTAGTACGTCGAACACCACGCGGCCGGAGCGCTCGATAGGCTCCCGATCGGTTGGCCGCACGCGGTGAACGTTCCCGTGACGCTCGGCTGGTAGTAGAGGAGGAGGAGCAGGCCCGAGACGACCTGGTAGAGGAACGCGTTGGCGACGAAGGCCCCTGTCCAGTACGAGGGCTTGAACGTGAAATCGGGCTGCGGACGGAGCGCCCACTTCGGCATCCCCGACCGGTCCTCGAGGAATCCCCAGACCCGGTTCAGGGTCCGGTTGAACCACCGTTCGAAGCCCACGACCGATCGTCCTCCCTACACGATGTTGCAGAGCGTGATGGGGCTCTGCCGGGAGAGCTTCGACTGGTTCCCCACCCCGTAGTCGCCCTGGAGGGTGCTGAGTCGGCCGTTCACGGGCGGTCCTACCTCGTCCACCGCCCAGATCGTGTCGTCGCTGGTCTGCCACTCGAGCATCACTTGGGGGAGGGGAAGGATCGCCGGGCCGGTGAGGTTCGAGGCGCCGTCGGCTGCGTCGTAGGTCGAACCGTGGCAGCTACAGTGAAGGTAGAACGGCCGACCGCCCGGGGTTTGGGGACAGGTACCCGGCGGGTAGAACGCGAGGTTGGGGGCAGGGCAGCCAAGGTGCTGGCAGATCGCACTGAACGCGACGATCGACTTGCGGGTCCCGATCCCGTTCTTGGCGTTCGTCCCCCCGATCCCGCCCGGCGTGGACGGGGCGAGATTGATGAGAAAGTTCGGTTCGTTGCGCAGCGGGTAGGCGAAGGTGAGGACGTCGTTCGTCATCACATTGTACTCGCTCTCGACCTTCGACACCGTGAGCGGGGCCCCGTCGAGATCGAGGAGCTGGACGCGCGGGAACGCGCTCAATCCGATCGACGGCGGTTGCGCGTATTGGAGGGTTCCGCCCACCAGCCCACCCCCGGCGGCCCCCACAAGGCCCGCGACGGCGAGGAGCTTCAGCACGTTCCGTTTCGTTTCGTCGACCTCCTGCGGAGGAGCGACGGGGGCGAGCCAGCGTACCTGCCCGAGCGGCATCTCGGCCGCGCGGGCCGCCAGCGCCCCCGCCGGGCAATCGATCGAGCAGTCGATCACGTGAGGGTCCTCCCCTCGGTGTCCGGTGCGGAGTCATCCGCGATCGTCGGCTCTGGGACGCGGGCCTCGCCCGGCAACTCGGCCCGGTCGCTGCCATAGTAGACCGCCCAGGCGATCCCGATCGTCGCGAGCGTGACGAGGATCTCGGTCAAGGTCACGATCTGGTCCGCATCGAGAACGCTCACGGCGGACCCCTCGGCGCGAGCTCCGCCGCGGGCTCGGCGAGCGACCAGGTGCCTTCGCCAAGGGCGACGGCCCACGAACTCGGCCCGGCGGGGCGCGCCGTGAGCGAGGCGGGGGATCGCGGGAGGTGCGGTTGTGGGGCCCCGGCCGCGATGGGTCCGTCGAGGTCGAGAATCGCCTGACGGATCGAAGGGAGCGAACCCGACGGCGTGACGGGAAGGTCGGCTGCGCGCCGTACCTCGTCGAGGAGCTCCTGCTTCAGGCGGAGCGCCCGGCCGTAGTAGCGGCCGAGCGTCCGGAGGACGGCGGCATTGTCCTTCCCGAACAGGAGGAAGGCACCCGCCACGAGAAGGATCGCCCAGTCGATGTCGGAGAAGAGGGCCATGACGCCTACACCCCCACGGCGAGCGCCGGCGGCGACGCTCGGGCCGAGTCCCATCGGCCCGCGAACCAGACGCCCCCGAGGTAGAGGGCGATCATCGGGGCTGCGACGAGGAGCATCGTGATCCCGGAGTTGTCGGGGGTCACGATCATGCCAAAGACGAGAGAGCCGATCACCGCGCCGCGCCAGTGCTTCTTCCAGCTCGAGGCGCGCACGACCCCGAGGCGGGTGAGGCCGTAGACGAAGACCGGAAGCTCGAAGGCGATGCCGAACGCGAGCGAGTAGAGAAGGGCGAACTCGACGAACGACTCGATGCCGAGGACCGGGGCGGCCCCCATGGCCGCGACGTAGTCGAAGAGGAGCCGGAAGGTGAGCGGGGTCAGGAAGAGAAGGCCGACGAGCGTCCCGGCAGCGAAGAGCAGCGTCGCGGGGATCCCGATCCGCCGGAGAAGGTCGCGCTCCCGTCCCCGGAGCGCCGGGATGAGGAACGCGCCGACCTCGTGGATGATCCACGGCATTCCGAGGATGACCGTGAGGAGAGCGCCGATCTCGAGCTGGACGACCACGGAGTCCCCGACGCCGAGGTTGAGGAGCGCGACACCGGGGGGCAGCGCCCAGACCTTCAGCGCGAGGAACACCTGCGCCGCAACGTTGTGGAACAGACTCGGGTAGGGATAGGCCAACGGCACGGCGAAGGGGGCGATCCGCAGGGTGATGGGCCGCAGCTCGAAGGTCAGCAAGAATCCGAAGATCGGGCCGAGGACGAGCGCGATGCGCAACAGCCTGCGACGCGCCTCCGAAAGCACGGAGAGGATCCGATCGAGGTCGCCCATCGGTCACCCCGGGTCGGCCTCCCTCCTCCCCGCCCTCCCTGGCGGTGGTCCGGCCCGCCACACGCTTCGCGACATCGCCGGTCGTCTCGGGTCGGTCCTAGTGCGCGGGGTTCGTGGCGCTGGCCTCGGTCGTTCCCTGTTCGGCCTTGAGCTCGCGCTCGACCTCGAGACGGCCCCGCTTGAACTCCCCGACCGAGCGGCCGAGGCTGCGGGCGAGCTGCGGGATCTTCGTCGAGCCGTAGAACAGGATCCCGATCACAACGGCGATGATCAACCAGTCGTCGATCGAATCGAACATGGTCCCGTCCGCGCACCCGGAAATCTCGCTTATGACGTTCGTATGGCCGAGTCGGTCCCGTACGAACGGTCCGGATTCGATCCATATGAAGGGCCGCAGCTCGAGGGGGCGGTTCGGTGGGGAACCGCGTCGGGATTCCTACGCGGGATCAGGCAGGCGGCGCGAGCAGGGTCCCATTCCCTCCCGCGACGGTGCGATCGAGCGCGACCTGCGAAAGGGAGGAGAGGCACGCCGCGCTTCGCTGCACGGCCACGAAGGCGCTGTGGACCCCCCGGCGCTTCGCGGGTGCCTTCAGCCGACGGGCTCCGTCGCGCGCCGCCGCGGCAAGGTGCGCGCTCTCGGCGTACACCTCAGCCACCGTCTCGAGGCTCGGGTGCATGATCGCGTCGACGACGCTCGAGAGGCCGGCCTTGAGCTCCCGCAGCAAGGAGAGGAGCGTGGGATCGCGGGCACTCGCCGGTGGCTTCGACTCCTGGAGATCGCGGGCGATCTCCCCGACGAGCCCGCCGAGCTCCTCGAGGGCATGGACCACGACGCGCCACTCGAGGAGCTGGCGGGGGTCCGGGCTTCCGATCCGCCGGGCGAGGGACCAGTCACGGCTCGCGAGGAAGAGCTGCCGGACCAGGAGCGCGAGGACCCGCTCCGTCTCTTCGCGGAGCGACGTGAGCCTTCGCGAGCGGGTCCCCCGTCGCGCGAGCTCCTCCGACTCCTCGATGGTGCTGACGAGAATCATCTTCATGCGCTGCACGAGCTGCGGCAGCCCGTACTTCGAAGGATCGATGAAATTCTGCAAGAGGACGCGGTTCGGTTCCTGGGCGACCACCGACACGCCGAGCAGGCGGCGCGCTGCCTGCTGGAGCTCCTCCAGCTGCTCGGGGGTGAGCGCGACCTGGGTGCGGATCTCGATCGAGTCGTGGCCGACACGGTACGCGCCGATGACGAGCCGTTCGAGAAGCCCGGGCGACTCGAACGAGTGGGCCTCGACGAGATAGGGGACCCCGGCTGCCACCGCCGTCGGTCCTGGGGAGGGCTTGAGGAAGAGCGTGCCGTCGTCGTTCTGGTCGAACACGACCAGGTCGCCGGGACGTAGGTTCATCGCCTCGGCCCACGGCTTCGGGAGGGTCACCGCGATCGACGAGTGGCCGGCCTTCAAGACCCGTCGCTCCCGCGTCGGGCTGTTCCACGCCATGCGAATCCGCCCCGGAACCTCTTACAGGCTCCGTAGGTTGTAACCGGTCCCTATTGATACAGCTTCCGCCCGCGGCCCGGGGGTCCCCTAGTGGGGCGGCGGGGCGGGCGGCTCGGG
>JAKIWU010000098.1 GCA_022749905.1 Thermoplasmata archaeon | reverse complement strand
GCCCGACGGGACCAAGGTCACGTACGAACGGGCCGCGACGGACGTCCCGCCCCTTCCGAAGGAAGTCGCCCCGCACCCGTACGGGCTCGAGCTCGGCGAGCTTGCGTACGTCCTCAAGGGCTCGAGCCGGAAGACCCTCGGGGACGTGTTGCAGCGCGACCTCGCCGGGGTCACGCCGCGCTCCGCTACCGAGGTCCTCGCGAAGGCGGGGCTCGGGAGCCGGGCCGCCCCAGGATCGGTCCACGGCGAGTCGCTCGAGCGCCTTCTCGCCGCCCTCCATGAGGCGAAGCTCCTTCCGCCGAGCGCGGAGAGCCTCTCGCCGATCGGGGCCGTGCTGATCAAGCGCGGACTCCGGAACGTGCTCGGCGAGGTCCGCCCTGATTTCTATGCACCTCCGGTGAGCCGGCCGCCAAAGATCCACGGCGGCTTCCCCTTCGCGGTCGAGGTCGGGCTGGTCTACGGGGGAGGGCTCCCCGCGGACCAGCCGATCCAGCTTCTGCGGTTCGCGAACCGCGTGCCGCTCCTCTTCCAGCAGGGCGCATGCGGGATCACGAGCTCCGTGGCCGCGCTCGACTGGCGACGGTACGGGCTCGAGCAGAAGGGCGGAGCCGGTCTTCCGGTCGGCCCGGTGCTCCTGCTCGTGCACCTCGCTTCGACGAAGATCCCGTTCACGAGCGAGGCGAAGGAGGCGATCGCGGAGGATGCGGAGATCGATCGGGAGGTCACGCTCGCCCTCCAGACCGCGGCTCGGCACCTTCGCACGCACATGGCCCGGACGAGCCGACGCGCCTTCGCCACGGAGAAGTTCGCGATCATCCAGAAGATCCTCCCGAAGCTCGCTGCGAAGGCGAGCGGCCTCGTGGGGAAGCCGGTCCCCGACCTCACGCCGGTGATCACCCGGATCATGGACGTCGTCCACGTCGAAAGCCGGATCACCCTGGCTCCCGACGCGGTCCTCCTGACGACCGAAGTGACGAACTACACGCCGCGTGCGCGCGTCCTCGAGCTCTTCCTCGAGATGCCCGCGGAGCTCTTCCGGACCGCGGGCTACCCGATCGCCCCCGAGGGCACCGATGCTGAGCTCGGACGCGCCTGGTGGACGCTCCCGAAGCTCGCGCCGAGCGAGCGGGGCCGGATCGAGGTGCGCTTCCCCGGGGGGACGGACGTCGATGCCACGGATCTCCCGTGGTTCGTGGCCGGGGTCGACGAGGGCCATCTTCTCGGCGCGGAACCGCTGCCCGGGGACTGGGAGATACGCCTCCCGCGCGCAGTGATCGAGGCGGCCGAAGCGGGCCTCGAGGAGCTTCCGGCGACGACGGAAGGGGAGGTGGACTACGATGCCGCGGAAGCGAACACCGGGATCCGCGACGAAGACTGAGACCGCGCCCGCCGCCGCCACGCCGGCGGCGCTCCGTCCGACGGTCGATCTCGCGCGGTCGATCTACGACCAGCTCGATCGCGGGGAGATCCCGACGATGCGCCTCCCGCTCCGCACGAAGCAGAACATCCAGTTCCAGCTCCGGGACGGGGTCTGGAGGCTCGGCCGCGCGCTCGGCACCCGCAGCGCCCGCAAGCTCGATGGCGCGCTGATGCTCCTGCGAACGTTCTACCTCGTCGATTTCATCAATGAGATGGCCCGCGAGGGCAAGACGTCGACCTTGCGGGAGCTGTACTACATCTCGGAGGGGTGGGAGGAGTCGAAGTTCCACAGCGAAGACGAGTCGAACCTCCTCATCGAGGACCTCGAGGTGCTCTGCGAGGTCCTGCGCGAGGAGTTCCGGTTGCATCCGGAGGAGAACGGCGCGTCCGTCATCGGCGACCTCACGATCGAGGAGACGAACCGCAAGGGCGTCGTGAAGCGGATCAACTGCCGGGACGACGTCGGCGACGGAGGCTACGCCCTGCCCTTCAATGTCGAGAAGGAAAAGATCCGGTTCGTCGAAACGGGGGCGAAGTTCATCATCGCGATCGAATGCGGCGGCATGGTCGATCGCCTCGCCGAGAACGGCTTCGACGAGGAGCATGACGCGCTCCTCCTCCACCTCAAGGGCCAGCCGGCGCGCTCAACGCGCCGTTTCCTCAAGCGCCTGAACCAGGAACTGAAGCTCCCGGTCGTCGTGTTCACCGACGGCGACCCGTGGTCGTTCCGGATCTTTGCGAGCGTCGCGTACGGGGCGATCAAGACCGCGCATATCTCCCACTACCTCGCCACGCCCCAGGCGGAGTTCCTCGGGGTGACCGCCTCCGACATCGAGAACTACAAGCTCCCCTCGGACGCCCTGACCGAGCAGGATATCCGCGCGCTCGAGGCGGAGCTCACCGACCCGCGCTTCGCGACCGCTGAATGGCGCTCGGAGATCGAGCTCATGCTGAAGAACGGTCGGAAGGCGGAGCAGCAGTCGCTCGCCAAGTACGGCCTCAACTACGTGACCTCGACCTACCTTCCCGAGAAACTGACCGAGCTCGGGGTCCTGTAGCGCGGCGGCTCCGAACCGCCTATGTAACGGCGGGGGCTGCCGTCCCCGTGCTCGACGACGCGGAGCTCGAGACGAACGTGCTCGAGTTCGCCCTGAAAAGCTTCTCCTACGAGCGGACGATCGAGATCGACGGCGACACGCTCGCGCTCTTTCACCGCCGCGAGACGGAGACCGAGAGCCAGTTCCGGCCCAAGGTCATCGACCTCTGGATCGCGATGCCGCGCGCCTGGGTGATCTACGACCTGGCTGCGGACCTGCTCCGCCTCGGACGCGATGGACACACGCCCGGCCCGCGTCTCAGCGGCACCGCCGTCGAAGCCGCCGCGCAAGCCTCACAGTTCGACGAGCAAGGCATTAGCTGGCGGCGCGCGCCGGTGAAGTCGGGGGGATTCCTCTACGCGCCGCGCGATCTCGCGGACCGCCTCGCCGCAAAGGACGGACTGCGCGCGCTCGGACTCGCACCATTGTAGGACGGAGTGGCGCGCTCCCGTCGACGGAGATTTCCGCGGCAACCCTAATAAGGCAGGGCCGGTAGCTCGCGCCGCTTTGGACGCGACCTAGATGAAACGCAGCTCGCGCGTATGGAAAAAGCGCGGCCACATGCGGTGGAAATGGCGCAAGAAACGGATGCGCCGCCGCATGCGCGCGCAGAAGATGCGCAAGCAGTAGTCGCGGCTCAAGGTCGCCGCGGGCCGGATCGATCGCCAACGCGTGCCGCAAGGCTCGCGTCGGTGGTGACGTCCTACCAGCCGAGGCGGTCGAGCTTCCTCGACTCCTTCGTGCGCTTCTTCCACTCCTTGTAATGGAGTCGACAGAGCGCGACGCTGCGGAGACCGTCGGCAAGATCGGGGAACGCCTTGCGCGCCTCGGGAAGCGAGAGATGGCGGACGATCGCCTCCGCGCACCCCGGCCGGGCACACGCCTCGACCCCCACGGTGGCGGTCGGGGCTGCCCGTCGTTCAGGGGTCACCGGCGGCCGCGTTCGGCGAGCATGCGTTCGACGAGCGCAGGGATCTCGTACGGGAAGCGGGCCACCTCGGCGCCGACGGCCCTGAGGGCGGCGATCTTGCTCTCCGCGGTCCCCTTCCCACGGGCGATGATCGCGCCCGCGTGCCCCATCCGCTTGCCCGGGGGAGCAGAGCGACCCGCGATGTAGGCGACGACCGGCTTGGAGAAGTGCCGGCGGATCGTCTCGGCCGCGTCCTCCTCGGCGGTCCCCCCGATCTCGCCGACGAGCACGAGCAGATCGGTCTGCTCGTCGCGCTCGAACAGGGGAAGAGCGTCGAGGAAGTCCGTCCCGATCACGGGGTCCCCCCCGAGGCCGATGCACGTGCTCTCCCCGAGTCCGTGCTCGGAGATGCCGTTCACGATCTCGTAGGTCAGCGTGCCGCTCCGCGAGATCACGCCGACGCGACCGGGCTTCAGGATGACGTTGGGGATGATCCCGATCTTCGCGACGCCCGGCGCCGCGATCCCGGGGCAGTTCGGCCCGATGATCCGGGTGCCGTTCGCCCGCCCGTAGTAGTACATCGTGAGCATGTCGTGGAACGGGATGTGTTCGGTGACGATGACCGCGAGCCGGATCCCTGCGTCCACGGCCTCGACGAACGCATCCTTCGCGTACGGCGCCGGCACGAAGATGCACGAGGCATTCGCGGATGTCGCGCGGACTGCCTCCTCGACCGAATCGAACACCGGAACGCCTTCGACGCTTGTCCCTCCTTTCCCCGGGGTGGAGCCGGCGACGACCGAGGTCCCGAATTGGCGCATCTGACGGGTGTGGACGGTGCCCTGGTGACCGGTGATCCCCTGGACCACGAGCTTCGTGTCGGCGTCGACGAGGACGCTCATGACGGCGCACCCGGGGCCGCGGTCAGTCCCTCGCCTGCGGCGCGCACGGCCGCCTGGACGGCGCCCTTGAGGTCGGAGAGCGAGACGATCCCCGCACCGCGCAAGAGCGCGACGCCTTCGGCCTCGTTGTTTCCCCGGATCCGTGCGACGAGAGGAAAGCGCTCGGCGGCAGGGATCTGGCCCATCGCATCGATGAGGCCGCGCGCGACGGTGTCGCACCGCGTGACCCCGCCGAAGATGTTCAGGAAGACCGCGCGCGGCTTCGCCCGCGCCATCAAGAGGAAGGCTTCCGCGACCTTCGCTGGGTCGTCGGTCCCGCCGAGATCGAGGAAGACGCCCGGATGGCCCCCGAATTCGCCAAGGACATCGAGCGTGGCCATCGTGAGTCCGGCCCCGTTCGCGATCACGCCGATATCGCCATCGAGTTGGACGAAGGCGATGCCCTTGGCCCGGGCGACCGCTTCGAGGGCTGTCACCTCGGCGGGGAGCTCCGCCCAACCGGGATGACGGAACACCGCGTCGTCCTCGACGATCACCTTCGCATCGAGGGCGATCAGGGAGTTCCCGACGGAGGCGAGCGGGTTGATCTCGACGAGCTCTGCATCCTCCTCCTCGAACAAGGTCCAGAGTTTGTCCACGACCCCGTCGAAGGCGCGGGCACGCTCCCCGGAGAATCCGAGCGCCCGGTTGAAGTTCCGCTTCTCATACCCGACGAGTCCGATCAAGGGATCGATGTGCGTCCGGTGGATCGCGCCCGGCTCGACCGACTCGATCTCGACGCCACCGTGCGCGCTCGCGATGAGGATCGGTTTCCGCGCCGCTCGATCGAGGGAGAGAGAGAGATAGGATTCGCCTTCGAGGGCGAGCTTCTGCTCGAGCAGGAGCTCCCGAACGGGCTCTCCCTGGAAGGTCATTCCGAGGATGGCTCGCGCGGCGGCACCTGCCTCTTCCGGACTGCTTGCGAACCGGACCGCTCCACCCTTGCCGCGGCCCCCAGCGAGCACCTGCGCCTTGAT
>JAKIWU010000097.1 GCA_022749905.1 Thermoplasmata archaeon | reverse complement strand
CGCGCCCGGGCACGTGTTGTTCGTCGCGTTCGTGTAGACCGCGTACCCGATCCCCGTGATCGCTCCTCCGAGCGCGAGCACCGTCGGGTCCTGCGCCTGCAGGTAGCACGTTGAGGAGTAGAACGGTGCGTTGTTCGTGTTTACGCACGTCCGGGATCCCACCGCCGGGTCCGAGAAGCTCGTGCTCACCGGCACGTAGAGCTCCGGCTGAGCCGCCGGGTTGACGACCATCGTGAGCGACTTCGACGTGTGGTTCCCCGTCGGGTCAGAGACCGTCACGTTGACCACGAAGGTTCCTTGCACCGTCGGCTTGCAGATGATCTGCGTCTTGTTCGCCGCCGGGCATCCCGCAGGGAGACCCGTGTAACTGTAGATCGGGTAGCCGGCCGTTCCCACGCCACCCACAACGACGCCGAGCCATCCGAACGCGGTAACCGTGTACGTCGTCGTCGTCAGCTCGTATGCCGATGCGGGCGTAGCGACCCAGGAGGTGATCGTGAGCGGCTTCACCGTCAGCGTCGTCGACTTCACGCTCGTGTCGCCCGCCGAGTCCCTCGCTGTCACGGTCACCGTGTACGTCCCGGCGACGCGCGCGATGCACGGGAGGGAGGCAAGGTTCTGGGACGTGCAGCCGATCGGGAGGCCTGTGTAGGAGTAGGTCACTGCCCCGGTCGTGCCCGTAATCACCGTCGTGAACGTCGTCGTCTGGCCGGTGTACTCCGAGCTCGGGGAGACCGAGAACGTGGAGATGGAGACCGGTGTTACCTGGACCGTCACCGACTTCGCGTTCGCCACCGCGGAGGCGTCGGTGCCCGTGAGCTTGACGGTGAAGGTTCCGGCTACGGTCGGGGTGCAGGTGAACGCCTTTCCCGTCGGCGCGACGCAGCCCGCAGGGAGGCCGGTCCAACCCCACGTTACGACCCCGGATGCACCGCCATAGTCCGCGGAGAAGGTGATCGGGGAGCCGAGGCTGTCGATGGCCGGACTGACGAGGAAGGAGGAGATCGTGAAGGCGTTGACCGTGAGGATGAACGCGTTCTTGGTGACGTTGCCGCCGGTGTCGTTCACCTTCAGGACTACGGTGGAGTTGCCACGCGCGCTGGAGGTGCAGGTGATGGAGGGGGCGTTCGACGAGCTACAACCGGCCGGAAGTCCTGTGTAGGTGTACGTGTAGGGAGATTGTCCTCCGATAACGGTGGCCGCGATGGTGGTGGCGTTGTTGATGAAAGCCGGGTTGGGAGCCGCTGCGAAGGCGCTGATGGTGAGCGGCGTCCAAAGGAGGTGGGGTGCGAGATGCGCCGACCCCGAGAACGGCGTGGCCCCGAAGGAAGGAGCGCTCCCGCTGGTGACCAAGGAGAGACCACCGACCGCGATGACAAGCGTCAGCAGGGTCCAAAATTGCGTTCGGCGCGTCCGCCGGGCGTGATCCGTCTCAAGAGAGATGGACATGGGGCGCCGACCGAGGGAGGGGGATAAAAACCTCTGGTACGCCACCGACGAACGGTTTCGGCAAAATTCGAACACGACCCGCTCGGGGTGG
The DNA here is from genome assembly GCA_022749905.1 of Thermoplasmata archaeon. Lineage (GTDB taxonomy): Archaea > Thermoplasmatota > Thermoplasmata > Lutacidiplasmatales > UBA184 > Lutacidiplasma. The sequence continues at coordinate 3,881 of JAKIWU010000097.1, read as the reverse complement.
ACAGGGGGGGAAACGCCCCCGAACCAGCGGTTCCGGAGCAGATCGAAGGACATGGCGGAGGAAAATGGTAAGGGCCGGAGGTCTCTGCTTCGAAGAACCACGGTGGAAGGTTGGGGCCTATCGAGATCCGTCTACCCGCTAGCTTGCGGGATCGCGTACCGGCCGGATGGACTGGGTCCATGGACGCCACGACCGTGGGGGAGGCCCTGAGGAGTTTGACCGGGGCGAATCCGGAACTCGAGCGAGAGCTGCTGCATCCGGACGGCACCCTCCGCCGTTCCTTCGCCGTCCTTCTGAACGGCGTCGACGTTCGAAATCTCGAACGCGAACGGACGCCCCTCCGCGCGGGCGACTCGATTTCCCTGATCCCTTCGCTCTCGGGGGGATAGGTGATGTCCGCGCACGCGGGGGACACCCGCGGCCCACCGAGGGTCGGATCACCCGCGTCCGCCGCTTTGAGCGACGAAGAGCGCTCGCGCTATGCGCGCCACCTCGTCCTTCCCCAGGTGGGGGTTCCCGGCCAGCTCGCCCTCAAGCGTTCGAAGGTCCTCATCGTCGGGATGGGGGGCCTCGGCGCACCAGCAGCCCTATACCTAGCGGCCGCAGGCGTGGGGACGATCGGACTCGCCGACTTCGACGAGGTGGCGGCCTCCAACCTGCAACGTCAGGTCCTCTACGGCACATCCGACCTCGGCGTCGCCAAACTGACCGCGGCCTCCCGGCGCCTCCACGACCTGAATCCGTCGATCCGATTCGTGCCCCAGGATGGGGAGCTCTCGGAGGCGAACGCACTCGACGTCCTTCGGGGCTACGATGTGGTCGTCGATGGCACGGACAACTTCCCGGCCCGCTACCTTGTCAACGATGCGTGCGCCGCGCTCGGAATCCCCGACGTCTTTGGGTCGATCTTCCGCTTCGAGGGCCAAGCGTCCGTCTTTGATGCCCGTACCGGCCCATGCTACCGTTGCCTGTTCCCTGAGCCGCCCCCCGCGGATGCGGTCCCGTCGTGCGAGGCCGGAGGCGTTCTCGGGGCCCTTCCAGGCCTCATCGGCCTTATCCAGGCCACGGAGACGCTCAAGATCCTCCTCGGCCTCGGAAGCACCCTAGTCGGCCGTCTCCTACTCTACGACGCACTCGAGATGCGCTTCCGGGAACTCCAAGTCCGCAAGGACCCCGAGTGCGCGCGCTGCGGGAGTCCCGAACGCCTTCGGGCACCGCTAACCCGAACCGGAGAGGCGTGCGAACTGCCCGGCTCTCGCGTTCCCGAGGTCGCTCCGCCAACGTTGCAACGAGAGCTGACGGGGCCCACCCCCCCTCTCCTCGTCGATGTGCGGGAGCCGGGCGAATTCGCCTACAACAGAATTCCCGGGGCGCTCCTCGTCCCCATGGGCGAAATCGACCGAAGGCTCGCAGAGATCTCACGAGCTCCGGACGTCGTGGTCTATTGCCACCATGGAATCCGTTCGGCGACGGCCGCGCGACACCTCCTCGACCTCGGTCTTCCGAAGGTGCGGAGCCTCAAGGGCGGGATCGACGCATGGTCGGCCGAGGTCGATGCCTCGGTCCCTACCTACTAGGAGGCAGGCAGGGCACCGGGCACGGTGCCCCCGGGGATTCCCGGCCCGACTTCGACCCCGTCGAAATACGAGCGCGCGCGGCGCGAGAGTTCCTGGGCAAAGCGCGAGGGATCCGGCGGCGAGACGAAGAGCGGAACCGATCTGGCGTGCACCAGCACCCCCGTGGAGACCGTGTGGACGGCATCGAAGGAGCCGATCATCGGGCTCCACATGCGACCGCGCCAGCCCCAGCCCCCGAAGAAGCTCGCCGGAGAGAGATCCCGCAGGTTCGCGAGCTCGATCCTCCGCACGTCCTCGAGCCGGATGGAGCGGGACCCGAAGATTCGCCGGGCATACAACCGATCCGCATCCATCGAGTAGGACGTGGACGCGTAGCGCGCAAGGAAGACGAGGAGCAGTCCGTCCACGAGCCAAAGGGGATTGATCGATCCCGCGGAGCCCCCGGGCCGACCGAAGACGAACACGATCAGGATCAGAGCTCCGTAGAGCCCGATCACGCCCAGGGAGAGCGGAGCATGGACGCGCCACCGTCCGCCTATACGATCCAAACTAGGGGACGCACCGGAGCCCGTCACGCTTCCGCCTCGTAGTAGTACTCCCCCTTCGCGCGCTGCTCGCGGTCGAGGACCGAGCCCTCGCGGTTGATCCTCGGACGCAGGGTCTCCGCGTCCCGCCGGAAGGTCACCTCGACCTCCCGGAGGAGACGGTTCATCCCGTCCCGCATCGGGAACGGTCCTGCGCCGATGCCCACCGAACCGTCGGGCGCACCGAGGCCGAAGACCATGAGCGCGTCCGACGCAAGGTCGAGGAAGTAGATGTCGTGGTCCACGACGAGGGCCGTGGCCGCCTGGCGCTCGATCTGGCGCCGCACGAGCTTCGCGACCGCCATGCGCTCGTCCGCGTCGAGGTAGGCGGACGGCTCATCGAGCAGGTAGAGGGTCGCGGGGCGCGCGAGCGCGAGCGCGATCGCAGAGCGCTGGAGCTCGCCCCCGGAAAGGTCCGTCAGGGCCACGTCGAGCACGCCGTCGAGCCGAAGACCGGGCACGAGCTCCCGCTCGAAGAGCGCGGCGTCGAACCCCGGGTCGGTCCGCAACGCCTCGAGCCGTTCCCGGAGGCTCGCCGCGCTCGTGGCCTTCAGGTATTGGGGCTTGTAGCTCACGGTGACGCCGGAAGGGGGGGCTCCGTCCGTCGGGGTCTCCACCCCTGCGAGCATCTTCACGAACGTCGTCTTCCCCGTCGCGTTCGGTCCGACGATCCCCACGGTCTCTCCCTTCGAGAGCTCGCCGGGCGCGACGGTGAGGGAGAACTGGTCGAACCGCTTCGCGAGGGCGCCGAACGAGACCAGCGCGTTGGCCCTGTGCACGAGCCGTGGAGGGTGCGCGACGAAGCGGATCGGCTCGGTCCGAAGGCGGACGTTCTCATCCCGGAGGTACCCTGTGAGGTAGGTGTTGATGGCCGAGCGCATCGGCAGCGGATGCGAGACGACCCCGAACGCCGCCTCCTCACCGTAGACGAGGTGCGCCTGGTCGGCGAGATAGTCGAGGAGCGCGAGGTCGTGCTCGACGACGATGACGCTCTTCGTCTCCCCCAACCGGCGGAGGAGACGGGCGACCTCGAGCCGGTGGACGATGTCGAGGTAGCTCGACGGCTCGTCGAACAGGTAGAGGTCCGCATCCGCCGCGAGGACCCGTGCGATGGCGACGAGTTGGAGCTCTCCTCCCGAGAGCTCCGTGAGCTTGCGATCCGCCTTCCCCTCGAGCCCGACCGCACGGAGGGCCTCGGCCCCGGCGTTCCCGGTGGAGGTTGCGTACTCCCCCGCGGTCCGAGGCTCCTCGGAGATCCGGTCGACGTATTGGGGCTTCGACGCGACGGTGAGCTCCCCGCGCGAGATCTTGCGGAAGTGCTCGTGCAACTGCGTTCCGCGGTAGCGCTCGAGGACCCTCGGCCAGGTTGCCGGCGTGTCGTACCCGCCCAGGTTCGGGATCTCGAGACCGGCCAGGATCCGGAGCGCGGTCGATTTGCCGATCCCGTTCGCCCCCAGGATCCCCGTGATCCCCCGCACCGGGGGATTCGGGAGCCGGTAGAGGCGGAAGCCGTTGTAGCCGTACCGATGGACGACATCGGCCTCGTCCGCCTCGGGCGTGTTGAGGATCTTGATCGCGTCGAACGGGCACTTGTGCACGCAGATCCCGCAGCCGATGCAGAGGGTCTCCGAGATGATCGGCTTGCCGGTGGGACCTTCGACGATGCACTCCTGCCCCATCCGCACCGGTGGGCAGTACGCTTGGCACTCCCACTGGCACT
>JAKIWU010000096.1 GCA_022749905.1 Thermoplasmata archaeon | reverse complement strand
GGAGAACGCGAACGTGTTCGGCTTCGAACTCACGGAAGCCGAAATGACGACGCTGGACGGGCTGCGCGACGGGTACCGGGTCTCGTGGGACCCTTCCCGGATGCCCTAGCCCATCGCGCGGTCCTGTGCTCGGGGACCTCGGGCCTAGAACGGCTCGAACTGCCGTAGCGTGCCTTCCGCGTTGAACGCCACGCGAACGCGCAATGTCCCGGAGCCACAGCTCGCCGTGCACGTGCGCCCGGATCGGTCCCCTACGATCTCGACCGCATCAAGGTGGACCCAGCCCGTCTCGAGCTTGACGCGCGCGAGGAGGTTCCGGAACTGGCGGAGACAGAGCTCGCAGCAAAAGAATCGCCGTTCGCCCTCGACCTCGGCCCAGACGTTCCCCCAGGTCGAATCGCAGAGCGCGCACCCGGCGAAGTTAACGTTCAAACGTCGCCCCCCGCTCGAGCCTTGCGATCAGATAGTCGTCGAACAGGTCGATCGAACGCAGCACGGCGGCCTGGACGTCCGGGACGACACCGAGCTCGGCGGCGTACCGCTCGACGAGCGCGAGGGCCTGGCCCGCGTGGCCCATGTCGGCCTCATAGCCTTCGCGCAGGAACGCCTTCGCAGCGTCCGAGATCTCCGTGCCTTGGAGAATGCCGGGATCGAAATAGTGCGAGGAGGCTCCCTCTCGGACGAGGTCGCGGTGCGCGATGAGCTCGAGGCAATGCATCGCGCCCAGCGCGGCGGGCCATGGCTCGGTCGACGCGATTCGGTTCCACCCGTCGATGCCGGCGCGGGTGGCCGGAAGCGGCGCGGTCGCGAGGATCTCCTCGCGCGAGACGCCGAGGCTCTCACCCATGCGCAGCAGGAGTTCGTAATGCGCGGGCGTCGCCCCGGTGCCGCCATACTCCGTGTTGAGATTGTCGAGCTCGTAGAGCACGACGTCGGGACGATCCGTCCGTGCCATGATGTAGGCGCAGGAGCGGACCCATTGCCGGAGGAAGTGCTGGTGCTCGACGACGTAGCCGAGGAGCGTCGCGCGCGAGGGGTGCTGGAGCGCGCGCACGAACGGGTGTGCGGGTTCTGCGTAGAAGCGCGCGATGAAGCGGCGCTTGATCCATTCGGAGAGGGGCGCGCCTTTGAGGTCGAAGAACCGCTCGAGCCTCTCGGTGAGTTCCGGCGCTCCGAGCTTCGTCCGACTGACGTTCTGGTTGAGCCACCGGACGTGGTCGGAATCGCTGCCGTCAGCCTGCGCCTCGAGATGCTTCGCTAGACTAGCGAAGCCGCTCGGCTCGGATTCGCGCAGGCAGACGGGACACTTCGTCACGACTCGCACCCGATGCACGCTACAGGGGGAACTCGGGCGGGAGGCGGTTGCGAAGGGCCACGTAGTCCTCGTCCTTGGAATACCGCGTTCTCATGGAATCCAACAGGAGGAGGACCGCCTCACGGGTTAGGCTCCGTGCGCCCGCCACCATTCCGACGGTCCCCTCGAAGTCGTCCTGGCAGGCCTCGTAGCAGTTCCCCATTCCGGTGAGCAGCTCGCGCTCTCGAGGGTTCACGACCGGCCACACGCCGTCGCCGAAAAGCGTTGACGCGTGGTCCGAAGGATGGGAGAGGCCCACGCGGGGAATCCGGAACACCCGACCGATCCCGGTCTCCGGGATCGCAGCCACCTCAACCCTCCGGAACGCGGAAGGTCTAAGCCCGGGTCGACGCAATTCGCCCGCGTGACCTCCGACGAACGCGAGCCCATCGGCTCCCCCCTTGCGGACGGGCTGTTGGGAGTCGGCAGCCCTCCGAACCCTTTACCCGCGGCCATGCCCGGTACGATCCCGCTACCTCTGCCACGGCCTCCCGCGCACTCGACCCCAGCACGCCCCTCCTTCGAGGGGCTGCGTGCCTGGTTCCGTTCGCACCCGATCCTCTGCCTGCTGCTCCTCACGCCGGGTATCCCGGAGTACCTCAGCGGCTCAAGTCCGCTCGCGGTCCTCGTGCTCAACCCGGTGGCCTTCGCGTTGTTCCTCGGGCTCAACCTCGCGCTGTACGGTCCGGGTGTGCTCCTGATCCGGGAAGCCGCGATTCGCTGGGGAAAAGGTTGGGCCACGATCCTGACGCTTGGCGCGGCGTACGCGATCCTCGAGGAAGGTGTCGCACTCAACACGTTCTTCTTCCCGAGGGCAGCCCCGGTCGGCAGCCTCGGGTTCTACGGGCACTGGCTCGGCGTGAGCTGGGTCTGGGTTACGGGCCTCATCATGGTCCACGCCGTCTTCAGCATCGGCCTCCCGATCCTCTTGCATGGGCTCGCGCTCCCGGAAACCGGGGGGAAGAGCCTCCTGACCCGGCGCGGCGTCACACTCGCCTTCGTGGTCCTTGCGGCCGACGTCGTGGGACTCGGGATCCTCACGCGTAAGATCTACAGTTTCGACCCCGGATGGCCGATCCTCGTCGGCAGTCTGATCGCGATCGGGCTCCTCGCGTACGCAGCGTTCCGCATGCCCGCCTCCCTCCTCGCCCCGCGTGAGACGGGGGTTCCGGCCCCGCGCGGGCTCCTGTTCCTCTTCGGCGTCCTGCTGCTCTCGGGGACCTTCCTCCTCGAGGGGATCTTCCAGTCGGCGCGCGCTGCGCCGGCGCTGTGCATCCTCGCGGTGATCGCGATGTACGCACTCCTAACGTTCGCGTCCCGGCACGTGTTCGGGTCGGGTTCGAACCCGAGAGGCGCGATCGCGTTCGCGGCGGGTGCGCTCGTGCCGATCATGCTCGTCGGTGTCTTCTCGTCCCTTCGACTCCCCGTGGCGCTCGTTGCCGATCTGGCCGCGATCGTGTTCCTCGTGCATCTGTGGATGAAGTACGCGGACCCACCATCGGACCGCGTCCTCGCTCCGGTGAACGCCGTACCGTGGACTCCCGCGATCGGTTCCGGGCCGTGCATCGACTCGCCGTCGACCGCCCCGATCCGCCTTGTCAGGGCGCCGTAGGCCCCACAAAAGGGGACTTCGCACCCCGGACGGCCAGGGGGGATGCCAGCCCCGATCCATCTATGCGGCGAGCAGTGCCGGGGGAGCTTCGGCGATCCGAAGGACGCCCGTCCGGGTCCGGCCGTTCCGGGAGAACTCGAAATCCACGGCCCCCCCGATCGGCATTTGGGCAAGGGACCGCAGGAGATCCCGCAGGCTCCGCAATCGTCCCTCGCCGATTCGAACGAGGACGTCGCCCGACCGGAGGCCGGCGTCATCGGCCGGACTGGCGCGCACGACGTCCGCGAGCAGCACGCCCGTCGAGGCCGGGACCCCGAGGCGAAGGGCGAGGGGCGCGTCCAGCGCCACGGCCGAGATGCCGAGCCAGGGCCTCACGACCCTTCCCGCTCGGCGGATTTCCTCGATGATGTGCTGGACCGTGTTCGACGGGACGGCGAACCCGATCCCTTGAGCGTACGGGATGATCGCGGTGTTGACCCCGATCACAGAACCGCCGAGGTCCGCGAGCGGGCCCCCGCTGTTGCCCGGGTTGATCGCGGCGTCCGTCTGGACCAAGCCCTCGAGTACGTGGTCCGCGCCGGGGAGCGGACGGCCGAGCGCGCTGACAACGCCGACCGAGAGGCTGGGTCCGCCCGGGAGCCCGAGCGAATTCCCTAACGCGAGTGCGAACTGCCCGACACGCAGGCGCTCCGAGTCCGCGAACGGTGCCGCAGGGAGCTCCCGCGCCCCAACCCTGAGGAGGGCAACATCCGTCGCCGGGTCCTCTCCGACCACGTCCGCGTGGAGCTCCTCGCCGCCGTCGAGCGTGACCCGGATCTCTCGGGCCTTTCGGACGACGTGGTCGTTGGTCACGAGGTACCCGCGGGCGTCGACGATGAGCCCGCTCCCGGACGCCTCGATTTCGACGGGTGACCGCGGGGGGCCGACGGCCGCGGTCCGCCGGATTCGGACGACGCTCGCGCGGAGACGTGCCGCGGCCCCGACGAGCTGTTCCTCGAGCTCGGGCAGGCTCACGGAGCGCCTCCGGGCCGGTTCAGTCTCGGCTGGGGAACGGGATCGGCGGGCCCGGTATGGGCCACGGCCCGGGAGCCGGCCCGCCCGGGAGTGGGATGGGCACGGCGATTACTCCTCGAGGATCTTCCCGATCCGCTCGAGAATCTCGCTCTCGGCCTTGTCGCCCTTGCGGCCGCCTTCCCAGCGGGCGTTGACGAGCTCGACGAGCTCCGCGGCGAGCTTGTCCATCCAGGGTCCTTCCGACGCTTCGAATCGCTTCTTGATCTTGTCGCGAAGCAGATCGTTGTAGGCCCGGTAGGCGCTCCAGACCCACGGTCCGTACGGTTGGCGTCCCTCGCAGCACTCTCCATTCTCTCCCATGTTTCGATTCCTTCCGATCGATCGTTTCGATCGAGAGGGCTACCGGACGGGGGTGGATATTGAGCGGAAACTCCGGGACCCGGTCACACAGGGGCACGGACTAGTTCGGCCGGAGATCCGCAGCCGGTGCGCCGATCCAGAACGCTCGCATCGAGGGTGGGTCGACGTGAGAGGGCGGTGCGAGCCGTTCGAGGGCACGAGCGAGGAGTTCCGAGCCGGCACGGTCGAGTCCGTCTCGCGCCGGCACACCGGCATCCGCGAGGACCCGCAGGCGACCCCGATGGATCGACAGCATGACGTTCCCGAGCCCCGATCCGGAGGACCACACGAGCCAGGGGTCACCGGCGTGCTCGTAGATGCCCACCCATCGCAGGCTTCCGAACCAGTGCCCGGCCATGCGTCCCCGCACGTCGTCCGGCCGGACGTCGTCGGGTAGCTCGAGCTCGGCGATCGTCCGGGTCCGGGGTACCGAATCGTCCGGACCCGGCGAGGGTTCCCGCAGCACGTACCCTCCATCGCTGCGGACGACGGTGCCGTCGCGCTCCAAACGACGGAGCGCGCGGGTCAAGGTTTCGGGATGGACGCCGAGCGCCCGACGGAGGCCGTTGAACGCGATCCGGCCCGACGTTTCCGCGAGCATCGCGAGGACCCGGTCGTCCACCCTGGGGTCCCGAACCGTATCTGCGGAAAGCCGGTCCATGCTCTCGGAGAGCCGGTTTCCGAGGTATATGGCTGAGGTTACCGCGAGGTACCCATCTTACGCGCGCTGCCTCGACAGGACGGCGCGTGGATCGAACGGACCGCCCGGGCGCGGGGTGTGAGCCTGGTTCAGCGCCGTCGACGACGGGCGGGCACGCGCGCTCCGTACTCTCGCGTCCGGACGGGCGGCTGAGGCTCGCGACGCCGCTCGAGAAGCGCCCCGTACGAGGGAAGCCGATCCCGACCGGCGGGCGAGAACTCCACGTTGAGGAACACGAACCGCTTCTCGAGAGCATCCGTCGCTTCCTCCACGGAGAGTCGATGGGGCGGTCCGAAGGCGCCGGAGAACTCCCGTGCGACCCACGCGAGGGCGAACCGACCGCCGGGGCGGAGCACGCG
>JAKIWU010000095.1 GCA_022749905.1 Thermoplasmata archaeon | reverse complement strand
CGACGGGATCAAGGTGTATCGTTCCGGTGGGTGGATCCTCGTGCGGCCGTCCGGTACCGAGCCGATCGTCCGGGTGTTCGCCGAAGCTCAGAGCGCGGGGGCCGCGGAGGCTCTCGCCAGCGAGGGGGTCCGGGGGGTCGAAGAAGCGCTCGGGAAGGCCTCCGGGACCGTCGCCGCGTCGACGGCGTCGTGAGAGAATTCCGCCCTCGACGAGGCGTCTATATCGACGTGAGATAAACCAAGGCGCGCTCGGAGCGCCCGCGCATGAACTCTCTCGACCGGCTCGACGCCCTCTTGGCGACCGCAACCCTCGCGCGATCCCGTGCGCTCTTGCGATCGCGCGGGGGCCGTGCGCTCTCGATCTTCATCGGTGCGGCCTACGCGCTCGCCTCGATGCTCACGGGCCAGATGCTTCTCCTCGTAAGCAATCCAGCTCCGCATTACTCCGTCATCATCTGGTCCGGGAACGGCGCCCAGCCTTGGAACTACCCAGCCCTGCTCGTGTCGGCGGGGTGGGGCGTGCTCGCCCTTCCGTTCTTTCCCACCGTGGCGATGCTGGTCGTATCGATTGGGGTCGGACTCGGCATGGCCGTCTCGGTGCTCCTCGTCGTGCAGCTCGTTCGAGAGCGACGCCGCGGGCAGGGGCGGGCCGCGACGTTTGCCTCCCTCTCGGGTCTCTCTCCGGCACTCCTTGCGCTCCTAACCCTCGGTGCCTGCTGTTCGACCACCGCCGCGGCGACCGCGGGGCTCGGAGTGCTTGCCCAGGCAAGCGGCACGACCGTCGCGCAGCTCCTCGCGGGCAACTGGTTCCTCGGGGTCTTCCAGATCTTCGTCCTCTGGATCGCGCTCCTCGCCCAGGAGCAGCTCATCTCCGTCTACAGCGTCCTCGGCGGGCGGAGCCCGGACAGGTCGACGACCGAATTGAGGCGCGCCCGGGCGCCGGTCGTGCCGCCCGCCGGGGGACTCCTGCGCGCCGTGCTCCTCCTCGGAGGTGTCGTCGGGGCTCTCTCAGTCCCCGCTGCGTGGCTCCTCACGCCCCCGGAAACCGCGGGCGCCGCAACCTGGTTCGACTGGACCGTCGGGCGGGGCCTCCTCGCCGCCCTCGCAATCGTGGCAGCCCTCTTCCCTGAGGGAACTGCCCACGCGTTGGCCGGGATTCCACGCCACCGCGCCGTACGAACAACGCTGCGAGGGGTTCTTTTCGTCGTGGGAATCGCGGTCGCAGGGTACGTTCCCCCCCCGATCGCGGGCTTGGGCTTCTTCGGGCTCGGGAACCAGCTTCTCGGCGTCTTGGGTCTCCCGGGATCGTGGGGAGCGGTCCGCCCCTACCTCCCGAACGGCCCCTCGCTCTGGTTCAGCTGGGCGTTCCAGTTCCTCGTCCTCGGAGTCTTCGCGATCGCCCTCGCGCTCTGGCCCGGTCGGACTCTCGACCGGCTCGCGCCGACGGGATCGCGAGGCGCCGGGGGGGATGCAACCCACTGGTGGTTCCCGCGCCGATCGGAGGGCGGGCACGCGTGGGTCCCGGAGGCTCCGGAACCGGCCCCCTCGGTCGGTCGGGTCGGACTGTAGGGTTCCGGGCAAGGGGGAATCGAGTCCGTGACCCCCGTCGAACTCGTCCTCGCTCTCTTCGCTGCGGGGATGGCGATCGCCACGGCGTTCCTGCTCCGTTGGGCGGCGGAGGCGCGGACCCGCATCGCCGGTGCGACTGCACTCTTCCTTCTCGCGATGATGTCCGGGATGCTCGTCGGGGCGCTCGCGTACTATCTCGCACCGAGCCCGGCGAGGCTCGTCGACGGGCTTTGGATCGGGGCGCTCCTCATGTCCCTGAGCGTCTTCCCCCTCTTCGCCGTCTTCCTCGAGGAAGCCCAGGCTCGCGTCGCCCTTGGCTCTGGGTATCGGCCCACGCCGCTCCGGCGACGGTGGCTCTTCGCGCTCTCGGTCCTCCTCCTCGTCGTGGCGAATGAATTCCTGATGGGCTGGACCTTCCAACTCGCCGCAGGAGCACTCGAGCCGCCGGCGTCACTCACCTTCCCGGGGGCGGTGATCCTCGGGGTCAACTCCGCATGGTTCCTGTTCCCGATGGCCCTCGAAATGGGCGTGACAGTCTGGCTCCTGCGCGATCGCCTGCCGAAGGCGTTCGTCGGGCTCCTCCTCGCCCAGGCCGCGCTGATGGCCCTCTCCCCGCCGGCGTTCTCCCGCGCGATGGGGGCTTCCCCCGTGGCGGTCGTGGGGAGCGGCCTCATGATCGGGATCGTCGTGTTCGTCATGGAGTACCTCTACCGGCACCGTCAGATCGTGGCGGCCCTCTCCGAGTATTTCCTCGGGCTCCTCGCCGTCTACGCCCTCATGATGGCGGGCCTCTACGCATGGATCGTTTCCGGGGACGGTCTCCCGTTCGCGGTCTCGATCCTCCTCGAGATGGCGCTCTTCCTCGCGGCCGTCGTGCGCTCGGAACGCTTCGACCAGGGGCTCTCGGCCCCTTGGCAGCTTCGTCCGAATTGGACGTTCGGCATCCTCGCCTTGATCTTCGTTGCGGAACTGTTCATGGGCGCCGTTCTCGATCTCGTGCTCCTCCCGCAGGTGTACGGAGGCGCGTTCCCGGCCCTGCCGCTCGCGGGAGGCGCGGGCGCGGTAGCCTACGATGCGTTCTACAACGGCTTCTGGTTCGTTGCGCTCGTCGCAGGTTCGACCTGGTTCCTCGCGATGATGGGGGCAGAAATGGGCGTCCTCGTCCTGTTCAAGCTCCGGGAGTCGCGGTCCAGGGAGAACCAGGTGCGCCTCGGGCTCGTGCTGGCCTCCTACGCCGTGTTTGCGACGTTCTTCCCGAGCTACTACTACTCCGCCATCGTCCCGAGCTCCGCCTCCGGCACGGCGGCGCCCGTCCTGGGGTGGAGCATGGGGCTCGGGTCCGCGCCGGTCATTCCCTCGCTCTTCCTCGTGATCTTCCTCAGCTACGCGATCACGGGGTCGCTCTCGGCCCTCTTTGGCCGTCGGGTCATCTGCGGGATCTTCTGCACGGCGGCGCTCATGTACGGCGGAACGACCTTCAGTGCGATGAGCTCGTTCAACCGCTCGTCTCCCGTCGCCCGGAAGTACCTCGGCAGCCGTTTTTCGTCGGTCTACTCGGCCTCGACCGGCCTCGCGATGGGCTCGCTCGTCGCGGTCTCCTTCCTCTCCTACTTCGATGGAACCGGGGCTCTCTCGGTCTCGATCCTCGGCGCGGACCCGAGCGTCTTCCTCTTCGCGCTCTCCTTCGGGGTCCTCTGGTTCCTCGTCTTCGTCACGATCCCCTACACGGGCAACTACAACTGTGTCACGATGGGGTGGTGCTATACCGGAGCGATCGCGGCGGCGTTCAGCCGGATCGGCTTCTTCAAGCTCAAGGTCCGCGACCGGCAGATGTGCAAGGACTGCACCACCATCGACTGCGCGAAGAGCTGCCCGGTCGGCTTGGTGGACATGGCCGGGCACTTCCGCTCGAAGGGGGAGTTCCGGAGTTCGAAATGCTGCGGGCTCGGGAGCTGTGCCGAAGCCTGCCCGTACGGCAATCTCTACATCTGGGACATCCGCCACTGGATCCGGGAGCGCATCCTCGGTAGGGCTCCCGAGGGCCCCACGGTCCGGCTCCCGATGGTCCGGAGCGCGCGCCCGCGCGCCGCCGCGCCTGCAGGGATGGGAGCGAGCCCGACCGGACCGTCGTGACGAGTATCCTCCCCCCCGTCACACCTGCACTCCTCCCGTTCGGCTTGCTCTTCGGGCTCATGCTCTTGGGCAACAGCTGGGTTCTCGTGCGCCTCTTGCCGCGCAGGGGCGGCGCGCCCACCCTCGCGACGGCGACCTTTGCGGTCGGTCTCCTCCTGATGGCCGCTGGGCTCTGGGGCGCGCTCATCTTCGCCGTGGTCGACCCGGGCGATGCGTCGACCGTCTCCGTCTTCCTCGCCGTCAACAGCATGATGGCGGTGGTGGGCCTGTGGGCGCTCTCCCTGTTCTGGGGTGCGGAGGAGAGGCGCCTTCCTACGAAGGGGTGGCTCTGGCCGCTCCTCCTGTCGATCCTCATCGTCGGGAACGAGGTCCTCATGGGGGCCGCCTTCACCCTCGCCCTCCTCGGCCTCCCCTCGGCGTCCGGCGGGGCCGTTGCCCAAGTCGCCTCCGTGACGAGCCGCGCCATCGTCTCCGTTTGGTTCTTCGGAGCGATGTTCGCGAACATGCTCCTCGTCGCGCTCTGGCTTCCGGTCGAACGGGCGATCCGGGCCCCCCTCGCCGGGATCGCGCTCTCGGCCGCGGTCGGCCCTTGGGTCGTCTCAGATCCCCTTGTCGGCGCGGCGCTCATGGGGCTTCTCATGGGGGGCCTCCTGGTCGTCGGACTCCGGGCGCTCCGGAGTCGCACAGCGTCCCCCGCCTTCGTCCGCTCCGTCCTCGTTGCGTGGATCGGAGTCGCGGGCATGGGGGTTGGCGCCTTGCTCGATGGGATCCCCTCGGGGGAAAGGCTCGCACCCGGGCTTCCGTACGCGCTAGCGAGCCTGCTCGTCATGATCGGAGAGTTCGTGGTCCTTGCACGGTGGGGACTCGCGGCATCGGGGGCGATCGGCGCCCCGACCCCTCTACAGTCAGAGAGCTCCGGGGAGTCCGCGGCATCCGCGTCCCCCTAACGTCGACTCGCCCGCGGTGAAGGACCGGCTCGTCCCCTCCTGGTCCCCCCGGATTGATATGAAGCTCGGCCGTAGAGAGACCACCGTGATTCCCGCAACAGGTCCTCCGGAACGCTCGGGAGGTTCGGCCCGCCATCGGTCGCGGTGGCACCCGACGTTGGAACGAGGGGGGCCCTTTCGAGGAGAACTCGGGGTGGCGATCGCGCTCCTCTCCATCCTCCTCGGTGGTGTCGCGGGAGGGACGGCCACGGCCTCCCCGGGAACAAGCTCTCTCGGGCCCCACCGAGAGGGCGCGTTCCTTGCCCCTTCCGAGCTTCTGGCGAGTCTCCCTACCGGGTCAGGAGCGGGTCACGGCACAAACGCGGCGATTCCCTCGTGCCACAGCTCGGTCGATTTGCACGAAGGGCTCTGCGCTGCATCCTCGCGCCGGGCCCCGGAAGGCATGTCGGGAGGTGCCAACTCGACTCCCGTCCCCGAACTTGGGACCACGCTCGGCACGGTCGGCGTCGGTAACGATCCCTTCGGCATCGCCTTCGACCCAGCGAACGGGTATCTCTACAGCGCGAACCTCGGCGGCGGCACCGTGAGCGTTGTGAATCGAACCACGGTCGTCGCTTCCATCTCCGTCGGCGGCGACCCGTTCAGCGTTGCCTACAACCCTCTCAACGGCTACATCTACGTCACCGACTCCCTCGATGGCACGGTCCTCGTGATCAGCGGCACGACCGTGATCAAGACCATCTCGGTCCTCTCGTCGCCCCAGGGGATCGCGGTGGATCCGGGGTCCGGGCTCGTCTACGT
>JAKIWU010000094.1 GCA_022749905.1 Thermoplasmata archaeon | reverse complement strand
CGCGCCGGCCACCCCGACGGGAAGCCGGGAGGACCGGGAGGGAACGCCCGCGTCTCGTGAAGGCCCGGACCTCCCGCCGGCACTCCTCGCCGCGTGGCGGCGAAGGGGGCAGGACCCGGGCGCCGCTCGGGACCTCTCCTGGCTTCCCGCCCCGCTCCAGGCCGCCTGGTCGAAGGCGGGCGACCGCAAACCTGCCATGATCGTCGTGGACTCTTGGGATGCGTTCGTCGAGGAGTTCGCGGACGCTGCCTACTTCGCCGGGGGCCCCCGACCCGATCGGGCCCAGCTCGAGCGCATCGTGCTCCGCCAGGTCTACCGGGGGACCACCCACGTCGTCCTCGTTCTCGAACGCCACGAGGAGACGCAGCTCGACTACCTTGTGAACGGGATCGTGGAGATGCGGCGCGAGGACCACGACGGAAACCTCGAACGCTGGCTCTCGCTGCCCAAGCTCCGCGGCGTCCGCATCGAATTCTCCTCCTACCCGTTCACGCTGGAGGGCGCCCGGTTTCAGTGCATCACTCCGGTCCCGGGAGGCTACCGGCTCGAACGGGTCGCCGTGGAACCCGATCCGATCCACGACGCCTCGACCCTCTGGCCCGGGTCGCAGGACTTCGAAACGGCCTTCGGGCGCCTGCCCGCCGGCTCCGCGACGGTCATCGAGGTGGACCCCGGCGTCCCGGAGGCGAGCTACGAGGTCCTCGTCTACCCGATCATGCTGAACGTGCTGAAGAAGTGGGGTCGCGTCCTCCTCGCCCCGCCCCCGAGCCTCCGCCTCACGGACATCTGGGATACGTTGCGCGCGTCGATCCCGGAGGACGTTCTCAACGCCCAGCTCCGGCTCATCTCGGGCAACGTGGCCCCCGATGCGGACCACCCGATCCGCAAGCTGTTCCTCCCGATCCCGACGCAATCGAGCCGGCTCGCCACAGGAGGAAAGCCCTCGAAGCTCGAGGAGTTCATGTCAGAGAGGAGCTCCGCCGACGTGCCGAACCTCATCGTCCTCTCGGCCGATTCCGCCCGCGCGATCGCGGGCCAATTGGGGCGGGAGATCTCCCCCCAACACCCCCCGGCGATCGTGCCGACCGTGCCGAGCGGGGCGCCGCTTCACACGGTCTTCCTCGCCTCGACCGGCGATCCGTTCGTCGAGCTCGTGCAGAATCTCGCGCAGGTCCACCTCCACCTCCGGGACCGGCTCGGGCGCACGTTCGTCTACGGGAAGCGACCCAGGACCCCGGGGCACGTGCTCACGCTCAGGACCGACGATCGTCCGTACGATCTTCTGCGGGTCGTCTAGAGCCGCGAATTCTTCGTTCTCACCGTCGCGTCCGCGCGCCTGGGCTAGACGACGCCTGCCGACGAGACGGGTCCCCCGATCGCCTCCGCCGGCGCGGGAACGAGGTCCTCGTACCGGTGATCGACGAGGAGGCTCATCCGGCCCACCGGCTCGCGCTCGATCTCGATCTCCGTGAGGGCATCCCGCAGGATCGCGAGGACCTTCCCCTTCCGCTCGGGAAGGCCGGGCGGGCGCGGGGCGAGCATGCCGAGGAGGAGGCGGTCCGCGTCGTAGGCGAGCAGGAACGGTGCGGCCGAGGCCTCTCCTGCCAGGCGGGCGAGGAGTCCTTCCGGATGACCGCTGGGTCGCAGGAAACCTGTGACGAAGACGACCTGCTCGACCGGCCCCCCGAGGCGAGCAGGAATCCGGGGAAAGTCCGGAAGAACGCGTCGGAACACAACGCCGTCACGGAGGAGCCTCTGTTGCTCCAGCGGGAAGTGGAGGGGACTCAGGAGGAGAGGGCCGAGCGCTCCCGTCGTCCTGGACGCCGCGTTCGCAAGAAGCGCCGCGACCGTGCGACGTGCGTCCGGGGCGACCGGCCCATCGCCGTTCGCGCTGCGCATGGGGTGCGCGATCGGAATCCCGAGCGGATAGGTGATGTTGGCCTCGCGTCCGGTCCATCGGGTCCATGCCCCCTCGAAGTCGAAGTAGACCGGGACCGGGGTCCGCTCGAGGTTGACGTCGACCGACCACAGGGTCCGGAACGGACTTGCGTCGCTGGCGTCGCCGCGACGTGCCCGCGTCGACCCGTCCGCATCGGGGTCGGGGGGCTCGAAGCGGACGGAGAGGAGGGTTTCCGGGAAGCACCAGAGAACGACCGTACCGGGGCGGGCCTGCCAGCCCTTCGCGGCCTCGATCCAGCGGTCGGCGTATGGACGACCGAGCTCGAATCGGACACGCGAGAGTCCCAGGGCGGAGGGGTTCGGAAGGTACCGCTCCCTCAGCCAACCATTCCGGAACGCCTTCCGGCGAATCGACTCGAACGTGCTGCGGGGGACGCGGGCGATACGGATCCGATCCTCCTCCGTCCCGCGGACGTCCGCGAGCAGGACCTGGATGACGCGCGATGCGGCCCTCGACAGGTGGCGCATCCCGGGGCCGAAGATGGACTTGTAGATACGGGGGAGTGTACACGATTTCGCCGAAAGAATGTCCGCCGGCTTATGTGGCTCAGCCCGGCTAGCCGTCGAGGGACGAGGCCAATGCGGGGGAAGAAGCGCCGGTACCTCCCGTCCTTCGCTGCCCTGGGGTCGGTCGCGGTCCTCCTCCTCATCCTGATCGCCGGACTCCAAGTCGCACCTCCGGGACTCACCCGGGGGCCGGTACCGTTCCGGACCGCACCGAGCGTCCTCCAGCGCACCCAGAGCAAGAACCTCGTCCCGCCGATCACGCCTGGCCCGGACTGCTCGGCGCTCCTGTCGACCGCGACGATCCAGCTCGGAGTCGCCCAGATCTACGCGCAGCTTCGGAACCAGTCCACGGTCAACGGCTCGGTCCTGGTCCCGCCGAGCTCGTATCCGAACCAAGGGACCGCGGTCGGGGAAGTGATGGCGCTCTGGGCGGCCATATGCGGTAGCCCCGCGTTCGTCGGCTCGATCGGCCCGTGGGGAGAGAGCAACTTCTCCTCCGACACGGAGATTTTCGACTTCCAGTGGGTCTTCACCGTCGCGATCTCATGGAATCAGAGCTGTACGATCGCGCCCTACGGGGCGATCGAAGGATGCCGCTACACCGAGTCCTGGACGATCTTCCTGGTCTCGAACAGCTATGCCGGTCCGAACACCGCGATCCTCCCACCATGCCAGTCCATCGAGAAGTGTCCTTCGACGCCGGTGAGCCCCCGCTCGGCGCTCCCGTGGTACGGTCCCTGGACCTCGGCACCCGCGATCGGTTCGATCCTCGCTCTTGCGGCGGGCGCACTCCTCGGGGCGGCAATCCTGAGGAAGCGACGGGTCGCGCGTCCCGCGGCCCCTGGGGGCACAGAATCTCCGGCGTCAGGGGGCGCCGATGGGGCCGAATCGCCTAGCGCCATCGACGAACTCGACGACGTCCTCTAGCGCGTCTCGGTGCGGTTCCTCGTGGGAACCGGTCTCGGCTCGAGGCGTCGCGAGCCTGGCCGCGCCGAGGTTGGAATGGGAGAGCGAGACAGGTTACGTATACCGGGTCTTCGTCAGAGTAGTTCGATGCGTTCATTCGAGGCTTGGGTGTCTGTCCGAGGGGACGTGCCGTAATGCAGCAATCGAATCCCGAGAAGGACCGCCTGTATGCGCGGCAACGGAGCATCGAGTCCGAGCTGAACGAGGCATCGAAGGGCATCAGCGGCGCCGAAAGCGAGGTGACCTCGCTCGACGCATCGATCGGGGGCCTCGCGAGCCGGCTGGCTTCGGTGCGGAGTCGCGGGTACTGCGCTCTGAGCCATCTCGACAAGACGGTGGAGCTCCTGACGAAGAAGTGGGCCGACGTCGGACCCGCCGTCAAACAGTCCTTGGCCAACAACCTCCAGCCCCTCGGTTCGCAAGTGCGCGGCCTCCAATCCGAAGCCGAGTCGCTCCGCAGGGAGATCGACATGGGGAACACCGGCGCGGCGGAATCTCTCTCGAACCGGCTCGAAGCCGAGGCTTCCTCCGTGCGGTCGAGGACCACCGGGGAGGCCGCGTCGGTGACCGCACCGCTCCGGGAGATGACGAGCAGCGTTGGTGCGGTGGATCGGGATCTGAAGATCGCCGAAACCACCGTGGCCCTGTTCGCGCAGGCCGCGTTCCCGATCAAGCAGGAGGAGACCCCCGTCCTCGCGATCGAGGCGAAGCTCATGGAAGGAGAGAAGCCGCACGGCACGCTCTACTTCACGAACCAGCGGTTCGTCTTCGAGATCGAGAAGGAAGTGGTCCTCGAGAAGAAATTCTTCATCGTCACGAAGAAGCGGATCGACCGCGTCGTCATGATGGAAAAGCCCGTCGGGGCTGTGCAGGACATCTCGAAGGGGCGGGTCGGCCTGATCGCCGGCACCGGCGTCTTCGTCCAGTTTCGCCCCGAGGTCGGTCTGCCCGTGAGTCCTTTCGATGTCAAGGCGTGGGAGGCGGATGTCATCACGCGATTCTTCCGCTACATCATCGGGGGCGAGGCGGACCGGGACATCGCGACGGTTCGTGGCGTGTCGACCACAGCCGTCCCGGCGATCCGCATGGTGCGATGCTCCGCCTGCGGCGCCCCGCACAGCGGGGAGATCTACAAGGGACAGACCTCGGTGAGTTGCGAGTACTGCGGTAGCGCCATGGCGATCACCTAGGGCCGCGATCGCCGGAACGCTCCGGCGGCGCCCGTCGGTTCCAGGGGGGCGCGCGAACGGGGTTCAGTGCGGTTGTCGGGATTCGAACCCGAGTAGGTAGCTTGGGAAGCTACCGTCCTAACCACTAGACCACAACCGCGCGGTGGCACCGGAATCCGCCCCGCGGATAGGCTTGTCGCGATTTCCTCACATCAGGAGGCCGACGGATTCGGAGGGGATGGTCGGCGCCGACGCGAGGAGGTCGGCGTTCGAGATCAAGTGCTCGGCGGTCTCGGAGAGGACGCCCGCCTTCTCGAGCACGCGACGCGCCTTCGCGGCATCGCCGACGGAGAGGGCAACGAGGCTCTGGCTTCCCTCCCGCGCGACAAGGATCGCGACGCTTCGGACATTCACAGCCGCGGCGGCGAGTTGCTCGAGGATCCGGAGGAAGCTACCCGCCTCGTCGGTGAGGTGGACCGCGATGAGATCCTGGCTCTCGACCGTGAACCCCGCCGCGGTGAGCAGGCCGAGGGCCTGGTCCGGTCGGCTCACGATCATCCGCACCCGTCCGGAGCGGCCAGTCGAGTCGACGGAGATCGCGGCGACGTTGATCTGCTCATGCGCGAGGATGCGCGCCACGCGTGCCAGTTGCCCGGGGCGGTTCGGCACCCGGAGCGCCAGCTCCTTCAGGGTCACGTTCTGCCTCCGCCAGATTCTGACGCCCCTATGCCATCATAATACGCACGGTCGGGCCCGGACGGCCCCCCGAGGGATGGACCCGCAGCGGGACGGATCGATCCCCCCCTCGCGGTCCTCCCCCTCGGGGTGCCTCTGCTTCGACCCCCGTTGCTCGGAATCGT
>JAKIWU010000093.1 GCA_022749905.1 Thermoplasmata archaeon | reverse complement strand
GGCCCATCGGGTATTATTCCCAGTTTCCCGGGGGTATCCCCGTCTCGAGGGCAGATTGTCCGCGTGTTACTGAGCAGTGCGCCGAGGGCTTACCCCTCTCGACTCGCATGGCTTAATCGAACTCCAATAGCGGTGCCCGCCGGCAGGATCAACCGGATTTGTGTCACACGATCCTGGGCGTGGCTACTTCGAGTACTTTCGGTCGTGACCGATCCTCGCTGACTGGCGGATTTCGTTGCTCTCTTGCATTGACATGAGCTACTCATCGCGTCTCTCTGGCTCTCCCCGTCGGTCCCGAGAGGTCACTCCCCGTCTCCAGGGAGGGGTTCTCGGGGCTCCACGCCCCATCGGGCCATCTGTGGCGCAGCCTTGGAAGAGGCCGGTTCACGCGTCCCCGGCTCGCCGTGGCGGCGCCCCGACCCTCGAACCCGAAGGCCCGAGAGTGCGGCCCCGCAATCGACACGGCGTCGCTATTTAACGGCGGCCATACGAAGCGCTCGCGCGCTCACCGCCGGTACATCGCGGCTGAGGATTCGTCGGCGGTCGCCGCTTCCCGTGTCGCGTCCTCGAGCTCCATCTCGCCTCGCTCGAGGCGCGCGATCGTTCTCGGGAGCTCGGTGAGGCTCGTGATCTCGGGAGGGTCGGCGCCGAAGCCGGTCCCGTCCCGGTGGAGCCACACGGAGGCGAGTCCCGCCGAAGCCGCCGCCTTCGCATCGGTGAACGCGAGGTCGCCGACGTAGAAGGTCTCCTCCGCGCGGGCGTCGAGGCGCGCGAGCGCGCGGCGGAAGATCTCGGGGTCCGGCTTCGCGACCTTTTCGGTCCCGGAGGAGACCACCGTCGCGAAGAACGCCACGATCCCCGCCCGCTCGAGGAGCTCGCGAACGTTCGCCTCGGATCGCGAGTTCGAGACCACCGCGAGGACTCGCCCCTGACCCCGGAGCCGTTCGAGGGTCCGCCGAACGTCCGAGAACAGGTGCACCGCGCGGGGCCGCCGCTCGAGGCGTTCCAGGAACTGGGCCACGGTTCCCGCCGGAAGCCTGCGATCCGCGACACGTTCGAGGATCGCGGTCCAGAAAGGGACCCAGGCGACAGGAGGGCCCGGGCGATCGAACTCGGTCTCGGCCCATCGGACGGCTTCCGACCAGAGTTCGGGGTCCTCGGGCAGATCGAGCTGCCCGGCGACCTCCGCGTACCCTTGGAAGTCCCGGTTCTCGATCAGCGTACCTCCGAGATCGAAGAGGACGAACCGGATCCGCCGCGCAGCGCCGTTCCGAGATGGACCCGTCGGCGCCGCATCCGGCATCGGCGCAACGCCCATCGCGTCCTCCTAGGCCACGCTCACCGAATGGATGTCGGTGTGCCGGGTGAGGATCGCGCGGGCGATCTTGAGGTTCTTGCCGGCCTTTCCGATCGCGCGAGCCTTCCAGGCCGGATCGACCGTGACCGTCGCGTGCCGGCCCCGCCCCTTCGGCGCGATCTCGACCGATCGAGGGCTGAAGGCGAAGAAGATGTTCCGCGCGAGCGTCTCCGCATCGTCGGAGTACTCGACCACCTGGATCTCCTTCTTCAGCATGCCCTTCAAGCGATCGACGAGCGCCCCGCCGGGGCCGACCGCCTTGTGGATCTCGCCGGGTTCGACCAAGAAGACGAGCTTCTCCTCGGCCTCGAGGCAGTCCTTCACGCGCGCGCCGGTGCGCTCCTCGAAGAGGCGGATGTAGCCGATCGTCTCGTTGTCGAGGACGAGCTCCGGCACGGGGACCGCTCCGACGGCGAACGACGGTTGGCGGATATGCCTGACCCTACTGGGTCTCGAGCGACAGGATCGCCGAGGAGCCGGGGTCGAGGACGGCAAGCGCGCTGATCGGGTAGGGGACCCCGCAGGCGGCGCCGAGTTCGAGCGCGGTGCCGTCGTAGTGGTAGATCGGGACTTTCCCGATCTTCGCCCCGCCGGTGAGCTTCGGTTCCGGGCACGTCTTCGACACGATCAGGATCCGCGCCTTCTTCGCTTCCGCGCTCGCGAGCGTTTCCTTGACGCCGATCTTGACGGTGCCCGTCTGGAGCGCGACCTTGAGAGCATGCGCGAGGTCCATCAGGCCTCCGCGGGCTTTTCGGCCCCGGGCACGGCGGCCACGGAGGGCCGGTAGACGAGGTTCACGGCTCCAGTGCCGAGCGTGATCGGCTGCCCGACGATGATGTTCTCGGCGACGCCCTTCAGCTCGTCCACCTCGCCGGTGATGGCGGCGCGCAGGAGGTGGGCCGCCGTGATCTCGAAGGCCGCGCGGGCGAGCACGCTCGTCTTCTTCCCCGAGATCCCGTGCCGCCCGATCGCTCGGATATCGCCCTCGTTCGTCATCACGTCGGAGACGAGCATCAGGTGGCGGATGTCGACCCCGAGCCCCTGTTCCGCGAGCGTCCGGTTCGCCTCCTGGATGAGCGCGGCGCGTGCGGCCTCGATTCCGAACACCTTGTAGATCTCGAAGACGGAGTTCGTCGTCGTCCTCGCGGCGTCGACGCCCGGGATCCCGAGCACGCCTTCGAGGTTCGAGCCTTCCGTGTAGATCACATAGGCATCCTTCTCGCGCTTGATGAGCGCGCGGCGGATCCCCAAGATCCCCTTGATGCGGATTCCCCGTGCTTCCTCGCTCGCGGCGAGGAGCTTGCGGAAGGGCATCTCTTCGGCGGGGTCCTCCGATTTCTTCGTGGGGGGGTTCTCGGCGAGGTGGATCTCGAACGGCCGGCTCTCGCCGGAGCCCGAGCCGTCCTTGACGAGGAAGTGGCGCGCGTCGATCGTGCCCAGGAGCGCGGTCTCGATGTCGGCGCGCTTCACCCCACGCGCCTGCATGAGCGCGGTCTGCGGCGAGACGATCACGGTGAGATCCTCGACGGCGGTGCCGATCGAGGCGACGTCCGGGATGTTCGTGACCTCGATCTGGAGCGCGATCTTCTCGACCGCGAGCCGGTCGGCCTTGAGCTTCCTGTCGACCTGGACCGTCATCATCGGCGTCGATGGAACGCGGCGCGCATCGACGAGCTCGATGAGCCTCGGGAGCCCGAGCGTGACGTTCATCTCGGCGACACCCGCGTAGTGGAAGGTACGGAGCGTCATCTGGGTCCCGGGCTCGCCGATCGACTGGGCCGCGATGATCCCGACCGACTCGTGGGGGTCGACCTCGGCCCTGCGGAAGCGGCGGGCCACCTCGCGGACGACCTTCGTCGCTTCCGAGGGGGTCACCCTCAGGCCCCGCAGGCGCTTCGCGAGCTCCGCCGAGAGCGACGGCGGGAACTGGACGCCCTCGGCCTTGGCGGCCGCCTCGATCCGCTCCGCGAGTTCCCCGGGCGCGCGCTTCTCCTCGGCCATCGTCATTCGCCTCCGAGGTCGGTCGAGTCCTCGGGAGCCCCGAGCTCGTCGGCCTCCTCCTCCTCGCCTTCCTCCTCGAGCTGGGCTTCTGCGAGGAGGTCCATCTCCTCTTCTCCGACCGGCGGCGCCCCCGCGAGCGGTTCGCCCCGGGAGTCGACGTTCGGGCGGACGCGCCGGCCGAGGACGCTCGCGAGCACCTCATCGAGCGGGACGGGCTGGCCCCCGAAGGAGCGCGTGGGGTCGATCCCGTCCTCGCCGTAGCGGTACTCGATGACCGTGCCCGCCGTGTTGCGGACGGTGCCGTCCTCGGCGACCTTGAGGTCCTCGAGGGCGTTGATGAGCCGGCGCTGCATGTAGCCCGAGCGGCTCGTCCGCACGGCGGTGTCGACGAGACCCTCGCGCCCGCCCATCGAGTGGAAGAAGTACTCCGTCGGCGAAAGGCCCTGCTTGTAGCTCGACGAGACGAACCCGCGCGCGTTCGCGCCGAGGTCGCCGCGAGCGTAGTGGGGGAGCGTGCGGTTGAAGTAGCCCCGCATCAGCCGTTCGCCTCGGACGCTCTGCTGGCCGACGGCGCCGGCCATCTGGGTCAGGTTGAGCATCGAGCCACGGGCCCCGGACTTGGCCAGGATGACCGCCGGGTTCTCGAGCCCGAGGTAGCGGCCCGCGATCTCGCCCGCGGTGTCGCGAGCCTGCCCGAGTTCCCGGCGGACCTGAACCTCAAGGGTCTCCGCGAGCGAGCGACCCGGCATCTGCTCGAGCTCGCCGCGCTTGTACTCCTCGACCAGCTCGTTGACCCGCACGCGGACCGATTCGAGCGCCTTCGTGATCTCCTTGCGGGCGTTCTCGGGGACATCCTCGTCGTCGATCCCGGTCGAGATCCCCTTGAGCCCGATCGCGGTGATGGACAGCCGGCTCATCTCGTCGAGGAACTGGCGCGCACGGCCGACGCCGTTGTTCCGCGCGATCGCGTCGAGGATCGCACCCTTCTGGAAGGCGATCGCCTTCGCGTCGATCGTCCCGGCCTTCAGCTCCCCGTTCTCGACCACGACGTAGGAGTCGTGCTTGCAGTTCATCGGCGGGCAGTCGCAGCGGTTCCAGATGTTCGAACGGAACTCGATGTTGAGATCCTTCGGCAGCGTGAGCGAGAACAATTGCTTCCCCGTCCAGAACTCGCGCCCCTCCTTGTCCGTGCCCATCGGGGGAGGGAGAGGGTAGGACACCTTCGAGAGGAGGTAGGTGACCTCGGCGCGGTCGAACGTCGGGTTCTGGTAGGTGAGCAGGAAGGAGGCGGTGATGTGGTCGTGCAGCATCCCGATGATCGGGCCGCCGTACCGGGGCGAGAGGATGTGCTCCTCGACCTTCATGAGGACCTTCGCCTCGGCCCTCGCCTCCTGGCCCTGGAGGACGTGGAGGTTCATCTCGTCGCCATCGAAGTCGGCGTTGTAGGGCGGGCAGTCGCAGAGATTGAAGCGGAACGTCTTGTGGGGCAGGATGCGCACGAAGTGCGCCATCATGCTCATCCGGTGGAGCGACGGCTGCCGGTTGAACAGCACGATGTCGCCGTCGAGGAGCTGACGCTCGACGACGCAGCCGGGCTGAACCAGCTCGGCGCACGCTTCGGCGTTCTTCTCCATGACCTTGATCCGCTGGCCGTCCTCGCGGATCAGGTAGTTCACCCCGCACCGGTAGCCGGGTCCATCGGCGGGCGTGGGGCCGCGCTTGACGAGCTCCTTGGCGACCCCCTGGTTGTGGAGCGTGACCTCGAGCGGGACCGTGAGGGCGCGGGCGACCTCGACGGGGATCCCGACCTCGTTGATCGAGAGGAGCGGGTCCGGTGAGATGACCGTGCGCGCCGAGAAGTTCACGCGCTTCCCCGAGAGGTTCGAGCGGAACCGGCCGTCCTTGCCCTTGAGGCGTTGGGAGAGGGTCTTCAGCGGGCGGCCCGAGCGGTGGCGCGCGGGTGGGATGCCGCTCGTCTGGTTGTCGAAGTAGGTCGTGACGTGGTACTGCAGGAGCTCCCAGAGGTCCTCAACGACGAGCTGGGGAGCGCCCATGTCGCGATTCTCGCGCAACCGCTGGTTGATCCGGAGCACGTCGACGAGCTTGTGCGTGAGATCGTCCTCGCTCCGCTCCCCCGACTCGAGAGTGATCGACGGGCGTACCTGGACCGGCGGGACGGGCAGGACGGTGAGGACCATCCATTCGGGTCGGCCGAACCGAGGGTTGAGGCCCATCGCGCGTACGTCGTCGTCGGG
>JAKIWU010000092.1 GCA_022749905.1 Thermoplasmata archaeon | reverse complement strand
TGGTCGCGGGGCTGCTCGTCCCACCCGATGTGCTCGAGAGTAGAGACGCTGAGAACGAGATCGAATCCCGTCCTCGGGGCGAACTCGAGGAAGTCGACGTTCACGACCCCTTCGGCGCGCTCGTACTTGTCGACGATCGTCCAGTCCGGGGATCGGTTCGCGTAGTGGGACAGCACATTGCCCACCTCGAGACAGCGGCCGCCTCCGAGCGCTCGAAGGCGTGCGAGAGCCAACGGCACCTCGACGCGTCGTTCGTTCGCCCACGTGTGATTGTACGGGTGGTCGAAGTACGGGAACGCGGCACCGTTGAGCGTGAACGTGCGGCCCGGACGGCTCGAGATGGAAGCCCGAATGCGGGGCCAAGGGGGACGGGCAAGCTCGAGTTCGCGGAATCGGGCCCAGGTCGCACCCTGCGATCGGTGCGAGAGCGCGTACGGGACCAGGCTCGGGTGGAGGAGGACCATGCGGAGCCTTTGGCGGAGCCAGGTGTCGGAGCGACCGTCACTCGCGGGACGTTCGGCTGGTTTCATCGAGGATCCCATGCGACCGGTGGGTTCTCTCGGGGGACCGGACCATCGTGGTCTCGCACCCGGGACCGCACGAGCGATCGGGGAAGACTTTGGGAGGCTCTCATGCCGGCGGGGTCGTCGGTGCAGAAGGCGCGCGCGCAGCCGACCGATGGCCCCCCGGAGCCCCCAAGACGCCGAGATCGTGGTCGACCATGATGCCGACGAGCTCGGGGAATTTCACCTTCGGGACCCATCCGAGCTTCTCCCGCGCCTTCGTTGGGTCCCCGCAGAGGGTGTCGACGTCGGCCGGTCGAGCGTAGCGAGGATCGAGCTCGACGAACGGTCGCCAATCCTGGATGCCCACATGCCGGAAGGCCGCGGCCACGAACTCTTCGACGCTATGCGTTTCCCCGGTCGCGCCGACGAAGTCGTCCGCCACCGGCGCCTGAAGGATCCGGAACATGAGGTCGCAGTACTCCGGCGCGTACCCCCAATCGCGGCGAGTGGTCAGCGTCCCGAGCCGGATCGCCTTCGCGAGCCCGAGCTTGATCCGGGCGACGCCGTCGGAGATCTTCCGCGTGACGAACTCGTGGCCCCGCCGGGGGCTCTCATGGTTGAAGAGAATCCCGTTGGCGACGAAGAGCCCGTAGCTCTCCCGATAGTTCACGCAGGCCCAGTACGCGTACACCTTCGCCACCCCGTAGGGGCTGCGCGGGTGGAACTCCGTCGATTCGTCCTGCGGCGAGCGGCGGACGCGCCCGAACATTTCGCTCGAAGCGGCCTGGTAGAACCGGGCGCGGTCCGCGCGCGTCCGCATCGCCTCAAGGAGGCGGAGGACCCCGAGCCCGGTCACCTCACCGGTAACGACCGGTTGAGTGAACGAGGCTCCCACGAAGCTCTGGGCGGCGAGGTTGTAGATCTCGTCGGGCTCGCTTTGACGGACGGCCGCATCGAGCGAGGCTTGGTCGAGGAGATCGCCGTCGATCAGCGTCACCCGGTCGGCGAACCCCTCGATGTGGCGGGTGTTCGGGGTCGAGAGTCTCCGAATGAGCCCGAAGACCTCGTACCCCTGGGCGAGGAGCTGCTCGGCGAGGTAGCTGCCGTCTTGGCCCGTCAGTCCGGTGATGAGGGCCCGCCGACCTGCCTTGGTGGAGCTCATCGGCGCCCCATGCGGGATGCGGCATTTGAGCTTGCGCGTTCGACGACGGTGAGGAGCGGTTCGCCACCGCGCGCCGGGGAGTTCTCGCGCTGCCGCGTCCCCTCAACGCTAAGCGGAAAGACCGGGTCGGCCCGGGGTTGACCGCTCCCCTCCGGCGCGGGCCCTGGCGTCCCGGAACCGCCCCATGAGCGCGGTCCTCGTCGCTTCCGACGGGTGGGATCGGCCGGGGACCGCCATGCACGGCTACGCGCGCGATGTCGTCGCTTCCGCGCGGCTCGTCGGGGTGGACGCGATCCCGGGACCTCTCCAGAACTTCAGCGATGGGCGGAGGTTCGGAGGAACGATGAGCCCCGTACTCCGGTGCTTCCTGACCGGGTACACGAATCCGGACGGCCGGCTCGTGCACAACACGGGCTGGCCCCCGAACGGACGGCGCGGCGCGAAAGTCGTGACGTTCCACGACCTCTGGGCGTTCCGAGATCCTGACCCGGTCGCGTTCCTCCGTCGTGCCGCCTACAAGGCGATGGCTCGCCGTGCGCGCGTCATCGCCGCCGACAGCGCGTTCACCAAGGAGGAGGTGCGGCGTCGCATCGGGACTCCGTTCGGTGAAAAGACCCTGGTCGTGCCGATCCCCGTGGCACCGCCTGCGAGCAGCGCGGCCACCGCGAAGGACGTCGACGTGTTGTGGGTCGGCGTCGACCTTCCGCGGAAGGGACTGGGGGAATTCCTACGCGCGACCCGGACGTTCCCGGACCTCTCGGTCACCGTCCGGTGGACCCCGATCCGTCCCGCCGCTCCCGCACCGCACTTGGCGGCCATGCTCGAGCCTTCCCGGAGGCCGAACCTCGTGCACGTCCCCGGTCGGCTTTCCGAGGAGGAGCTCGGAACGTTGTACGCGCGAAGCCGCTGCATCGTTTCGACCTCGACCTACGAGGGGTTCCACATGCCGATCATGGAGGCGTACCTCCGAGGGGTCGCGATCGTGGTCCCTGCGGAAGAGCCGTACCTTGGGATGTACGGTGAGGCGGCGGGCGTGCACTACTACGACCGCTCCGTGCGAAACGGTCGGACGCTCGAGAGCGCAATCCGTGCGGCCGTCGCCGACCGGATCTTCACCCCGTCCCAGACGATCCGTACCTGGGTCTCGTTCCGGAACGTCGGAGAGATCCTGCGCGCGGCGTACGAGTCGGCCGCACGCACCTGAACCCGCGGTCAGGGCTCGCGGGTCCTAGACGCGGTACGCCCGTCGATACGGCGGGATCAGATAGAGAACCCCAGCGAGGAACGCGAGGAGGCCCCCGAGAAGTCCGAAGATCCCGTCGAGCCCGAGCCCCACCCAGGCCACGATGGCGAGGACGATGAGGAGGATCCCGCCCCACAACGCGTGGCGCTGCCGTGCGCGGTTCGTGACGATCGTGATCCCGAGCACCAGGATCCCGACCACGAACTCGTCCACGGATCCGATCGAGATGGTGGCGAGCCGCTCCGTCGAGGGATGGAGCGCTCCGAACGCCACCATCGTGACCGCGTCGAGGAGCGAACCGACGAGGTAGAGAGCCCCGCCCACCAGTCCGAGAAGCCGCGCCTGATCGTACTGTTGCATGGTTGCCACCGTGCCCCGAATCCGCGCCTACTGGGACCTCGGGAGGGGCGGGTTCGCGCGGAGGTGCTCGAGAGGCGGTTCGCCCTGCGCGGGGCGTGGGCTCGCTCGGGCGGTCGTCGGAGGGAGAGACGCCGACGATGGAGAAGGCGCCGTGCTCGGGAGGAAGGCGCTCGTCGGGGACGTGGCGCCACCGGTCGGTGGCGGGCTCTCCGGCTCGAACCCGAGGTTCCGAAGCCCCCGGAACGCTGCCATCGCCACGCCGACCGCGACCGTTCCGGTCCCTACGAGGAGATACGTCGACTGGATCCCGGCGTCGATCGTCAGCAGGCCCCCTGCGTACTGCCCGGCGGGAACCATCGCGAAACTCCCCACCTCATCCGCCGCGAGCACACGCCCGAGCACGTCGTTCGGTACGGTGGCCTGGATCGTGGCGAGGAAGATCGTCCCGGACATCCCTGGAAAGAGACCGAAGAGGAACATGAGCGGAATGCTGAGCGCGATCGAATGCGAGAACGCGAGGGCGATCACCGCCACCCCTTGGAGCGCGGCGAGGACGATCAGGTAGGCGCCCGATCGTCGCTCGAACCGGAGACGGCCGGCGAGGAGCGTGCCAACGCCGGACCCCACGGAGGCACCCGTCACCATGGCCCCCAGGAGGATCGCCTGCGTTACCCCGAGCCAATCGCGAACGTAGAGCCCGAGCTCGACGAACGCGAGCGCCGACAGGAAGTTGATCGCGAGCGCTGCGACCGTGATCTGGAGGAGCGCGCGGTGGTGCCAGAGGTAGCGGTAGCCCTCCGTCACCTCCGTTGCGAACCGGCGCGGTGCGGTGGGCGCGTTGGGGGGGAGCTTGGGGAGGAGCAGGAGGCTTACGGCTGTCGCGAGAAAGAGCGCGACCGGAACGATCGAGGCAACGGCGAGGCCGAGGGGTGCGATGAGCGCGGTGGCGACCAGCGATCCTGCGACGCTCAAGGACACGGCGACGCCGTAGGTGACGCTGTTCGCCCGGCCAAGCGCCGCGGAGGATACGAGCTTCGGCAACGTGGCATTGAAGGCGGGCCGGAAGAGCGTGGCGGCGACGGTGATCGTCCCCCACAGGGGGAACGCGACGAGCATCCAGAGAGGGAGGTAGAAGCCCGCCGGGCCGGGGAGACTCACCGAACTCGTCGGCCGGACCCCGAGAAGCAGGACGAGCCCCACGGAGGCAACGAGGGCCGCGAGGTTCGTGGCGCGCATGACGAGGCCTCGGTCCGCACGGTCGGCGAGGGTTCCGGAGACGACGGCCGCTCCGAGCGTCGGGATCGTCGCGAAAAGGCCGAGCAGGGCGAGCGCGAGCGCGGCGTAGGTGGTGTGGAGAGGGAGGGCGTTCGGGTAGGCGATGGCGGTCGCCCAGACGAGGATGACGAGCACCGTCGAGGGCGCCGCGAAGGAGAACGCGCCCGAGAGCAGGAACGGCGCCAGCGTGCGGTTGCGGAGGAGGTCTCGGTATCCGAGCACCGAACGCTCTAGCGCGGGCGACCGAGGCAACCTCGATAAAAGTATCGTGGGTGCATCGTGGACCGAGCGATGGAGCCGACGGTCCCTCCCCGACGAACGGCAGGTTCTTGCGTCGGCGCGCTGCTCGCCCAGCTCTAGGAACGGAACCGGTGCGGCTCCTCCATCGCGACCCGAGAACCGGCGAGATGAAGCTCCGGCTCGAGACGCCGAGCGATCTCTGGCGGATCGCCCGGCTCGTCCGCGTCGGCGAAACGGTCGGAGCTTCGACGACGCGGCGAGACCCCGAGGTCCCCGAGGACACCCCGGCCGCGCAGCGGGAGCGACGGCGAATCTGGCTGGTCGTCCGCGCCGAGCAGGTCGAGTTCCACGGGTTCTCACGCCACGTCCGGATCACGGGGCCGATCCTCGAAGGTCCGTTCGACCTCGGCCGCCACCACACCCTCGACCTTGGCGAGGGAGACGAGATCGCGGTCCACAAGCCCTCGCTCTCCGCCGGAGAGCGAGCGCTCCTCGACGAAGGGCTCGCGGGCACCAGCGAGCCGACGATCCTCGTCGCCTCGGTCGACTGGGGAGAGTCCTCGATCGTGAGGATCCGCGGTCGCGCGATCGAGTCCGTCGCCGACCTCCGCAGGACGATCGCGGGCAAACGCTTCGAAGCGAAGCAGGGCGACAAGGACCGGGCGACGTACCTCGCCGAGATCGTCGACCTCCTCCTCACGGAGGGGCCCGCAGCAAGTTCGATCATCGTGAGCGGGCCCGGGTTCCTCAAGGAGTCGGTGCTCAAGGTGCTCGGCGAAAGGGCCCCCCCGTTGCGAAGTAAGCTGCAGGCGATCCCGACCTCGGAATCCG
>JAKIWU010000091.1 GCA_022749905.1 Thermoplasmata archaeon | reverse complement strand
GCGGCCCCGCCGATCGGCGATCCGCAGGAAAGGCAGAAGCGCGCGTTGTCCGGGAGGGGCGAGCCGCAGTTGGTACAGTTCACAAACGGGCCTCGACGCTTAGGGGAGAGGGCCCCCGCAGTTCGGGCAGAACTTCCCGGCGGCGGTCGTGGAAACGTTGCATTTCGGGCAGGTGCGCGGAGGCGGCGGTGCCGTGGAGGCGCCGCAGTTGGGACAGAACTTCGCCCCGCCGGTCATCGTGCCGCACTTCGGGCACGGTGGTCCGCCGGTGGGTCCGCCCATCGGGTTCCCACAGGAGGGGCAGAACCGGACTCCGGCAGGGACCATCGCGGAACATTTGGGGCAGGGACTCCCCGGAGCCGAGTAGGCGCCTTGCATCGAACCCGCCATCCCGTAGCCCATCCCGAGACCGGCCCCGAGCCCGACCCCCGCGCCCGCCATCGCGCCGGCGCCCCCGGAGGGATTCGCGGCTGCGGTGGTGAGCGCCTGGCCCGCCTGGTATTGCATGTAGTTCACGCCGAGGACGGACATCGTCGACCGGGTGTTCACCGCTTTCTGGACGTCGTCGGGGAGGTTGATCGAGAGGCCCTGGAGTTGCTGGATCTCGAGCCCGAACGGGCTGAAGTGCGAGGGCGCGAGCCCGAGAACCGCCTGCTCGATCGTGGAGAGCTTCATCGCGAGATCCGTCACGCGCATCCCCTGGTCCTTGAGCTGGCCGAGCGCGTTGTACACGAGAAGGAGCATCTGGTCGCGCAGTCGCCCGGCGACGTCGACGGTCGTGGCCGCGCCGAACGTCCCGACGAACTGGTTGATGAAGAGGTCGGGACCGCTCACGCGCCAGCGGTAGTCGCCGAACACGCGGAGGCTGACGAGCCCGAAATCGGGGTCCCGGAAGACGAACGGCTCCTGGCTCCCGAACTTCCCGTCGAAGGTGCGCTTCTGGAGGTAGTAGACCTCGGCTTCTTGCCGAGCTCCGGAGAGCGCTTGGACGAGCCCACCGATGATCGCCGTGTTGAGGCTCGTGAGAGCATACCGGTCGGGCTTGTCGAGGTAGGCGAGAACCTTCCCATCCCGGAAGAAGACGGCGGCCTCGTCCTCGCGGACCACGACGTTGTCGCCCCAGCGGATGTTCCGCGGGACGCGCCACATGACATTGTCCCCCTTGTAGGCATCCTCCCAGTTGACCGTCGTCGCGCCGATGAGGCTGCCCCCTTTCGCCGGGATCGGATTGTTCGTGACCATCGTGAACCCTCGAGTGCCTCGTCCTAGACTGCCACCTTTTCGATGACGCTGATGCGCGCCTTGAACGCCTGCTCGAGACGGCTCACCATCGAGCGAACGGTCGCGATGGCCGGGCCGGGCGGCGTCGAGGCGTCGGAGAGGCTGGACGCCGCGTTCGCGAGATCGTCCGCGGCCGTGGCAAAACCGTAGTCGTACTGGTACAGCGTTTCTTGCGCAGGGAGATCCACCCGCACCGCGGCGGAGAGGCCCGTGTAGCCTTGCTCGGCGTGACGGATCTCTCCTTCGAGCCTCTGGAGGTCGGCGAGGGCAAGGGCGAGGTCAGTAAGGCCATCATATTGACCGGCTGCGGCGAGGGCTTGCCGTCGGTCGGCGAGGATGGCCGTGGTGCGGTGGACCTTGTCGGCCACCTGCAGGCGGAGGACGCTGTCCGCCTCGCGGAGGTCCTCGCCCTGCCGGTACCCGCGGAACCCTGGGACGAGAAGCTGGATCTTCTTCAGGATCCCGCGGTCGTCGTCCACGCGCTGGCGGATGTCGACCGGGGGCGGCGCCCCGACCCCGGCGGACGGCCCGGGCGGGGGAGGAGGGGGAGGCGGCATCGCGCTCCCGCCCAGCGTGGCCCCACAGGCCGGACAGAACCGATCCGAAGCTCGGACAGCACTCTGGCACTTCGGGCATGCGAGGGACGGGGCGATCGGGCCCTGGGGCGGCGGTCCGGGCGGAGAGAAGCTCGTCACGGCGGATTCCCTCCCGTAGGGGGGGCGGTCGGCTGCGTCGCCGTCGTCGCGGGAGGCGCGGCGGCCGCGTAGTTGAGCGCGTTCGGAGCTGGTTGAGAAGCCCACCGGGCCCGCTCCGCACCTCGGGAAGCCTCGGAAGCGGCGCCCCTCGCTCCCCACACCGCGAAGAGCAGCACGACGGCGAGGGCGATCAGCACCACGAGGAAGCCGCCGACGCGCTGGAGTCCCTCGATCGTGCCGGAGGGAGCGAGGCCGAGCGTCAGGAGGAGGAGGCCGAACCCAAGTCCGGTGAAGCCCCAGGAGATCGCCTGCGGGAAGCGCGGCTGGTGCGTGAAGGCACGGCCGAAGTAGGCGAGGAGCGCGAAGACGAGGGAGAGAATGCCCATCTCGAGCAGGGCCGGAACGTGCTGATCGGAGGGGTTGAGGACGTAGACGAGCGACATGAGAATCGCGACGATGACCGCCAGGACCACGACGAGGAGGGCGCCGGAAACCTTCCCGCCGATCGGATCCACCCGCGTCGCCCCGAGCATTCTTCTCGGAATGCCTCGCCCAACTATATCAAGAACGTCCTGACGGTTGGGGGGTCCGACACGACGACCGGGGCTCGCCTACAGGCGCGGCTCGTCGTCGGCCTTCTCCCTGGGACGCGTGGGGTGCGGCGGGCGCGCCGGCCCAGGAGCGGCCGTGCTCTTCGCAGCCTCTTCGGAGTGCGCGGCAGGCTCGTCCTCATCCTTCTCCGGTTTCTCCTCAGCCCTAGGTCGGGTCCGAGGAGCGCCTCGGCCCCCGGATTTCGAGAACGCGACAGCTTGCCGGAGCGCGTGAAGTGGGCCACGCGCCGGAGCCGCCGCGTGGTGGGGCGCGGGAAGAGCTGCGTGGGCCGTAGGCGAGGGCGCTCCCGGCGGCTCGGGGATCGGCAGAGACGCGGGCTGGCGGCACTTGGGGCAGGTCCGGAACTCCACGATGCAATGGGCGCACACGGGCGCCCCGCACGTGTGAATGATCGAGGCGAGTCCACCACAGCCAACGCACCTGGCCTGGCTGGGCATCGGGCGCGGCGCTGCCGCCGTGCCGGAGGCTTCACCGGAAGCCTTGTGCTGGGTCGGAGCATCGGGAGCCCGAGCGGCCGGCCCGGGGCCTTCCGGCATGGGGCTCGGGACAGCTGCACCGGGACGGAACTCCGGACTGTACTGGCCGAAATCGAGCGAAGGGAGGGGGGCGTGGACCGCGGTTCCGGTCGATTCGACCGCTTTGATGAGGCGCGCACGGAACACCCCGACCCGGAGCGTGCGAACGAGCTGGAAGAGCGTGCGTTGCTCGGCGGGCATGAGGAGCGCTCGCCGCGCGAGTTCCTCGACATCCGGGGTCAGCTGGAGATTCTCCGGCCGGATGTCGACCTCGAGGACCGCCTGCAGGTAGCCGAACAGTCGCTGGATCTCCGCGAGGCTCCGTGAGGCGGGACCCAGCGTCGCGACATCCGGAAGCGAGAAGCCCCGACGCTCGACATTGTCCGCGCGCCGATCGAGCGCCGCCGTGACGAGCTGGCAGGACTCGGTCTCGAGGTTCTTGAACTCCTCCTCCGAGAGGTTGGCGAGATCGATGCGGGGCACCTTCGAGAGGGTCGAGAGGACCGGTTCGAGGAGGTCGAACGGGGTGTGCAGGGTCACGAACAGATCGTTCTTCGTCACCGTCCGGTGGAGACGGTTCTCCAGGAGGAGCGCTTCGCGCCCCCACCGGTCGACCTGGGCTTCGCGCGTTCGTTCAAGCGCGGCCTTCCGGCCCTGGCGCGCAGCGTCGAAGTCCGAATCGAGGGCGAGCGCGCGGTCGAAGCTCTGCGTCGCCTCCTCGGGGCGTCCGTGGGCGAGGAGCGCCACGCCTCGGCTCGACCAGGCGTACTTGTTCGACGGCCCGATCTGCGTCGCACGCTCGTAGAGCGCGAGGGCCTCGGTCGGATGGCCCTGCTGTTCGGCGACGAAGCCGGCGCGCAGCACGAGGTCCGGATCGTCCGGCCGGCGCGCGATCGCCTCGTGGAAGGCGCGGGCGGCCTCCGGCCAGTTCTCGCGCGTGATGGCGAGCTCCCCGAGCCGTTTCCAGAGTTCGATGGAATCCGGTAGGACCTCGACCCCGCGTTGCACGGCGGCGAGGGCCGCCGGGATCGACCCGAGGCCGCTCTCCGCCTCGGCGAGCAGGAGGTAGAGGCCCGAGTTGGGCGCGCCCTTCGGGATGATGTCGTTGAGGAACACCTTCGCCTCGGCGTGCTTGCCCTGGTCGAGGAACGCGCGGCCGAGCCCAAGCTCGGCGGGGACGCAGTGCGGATCCCGTTCGAGGACCTCCCGGTAGGAGTCGGCGGCCTCCGAAGGCCGCTCGAGCGCGGCGAGGATGTCGGCGCGCAGGAGGTGGGAGGCGAACTCAGGATCGGGCGGCGCTGGCTCGACCTTCGGGATCGCGTCGAGGATGGCGAGGGCGAGGTCGGGGCGACCGGCCGTGAGCCTCAAGCGGGCACGCCGGACGCTGATCGGGTTCGCCTGCGCAGGATCGAGCTCGGCGGCCCGTTCGTACAGCTGGTTCGCATCGTCGGCGCGGCCGAGCTCGGACGCGAGGTCCGCCGCCTCGAGAAGGAGGGAAGGGTTGCGGGCGTCCGCATGCTCGGAACCGAGGAAGTTCGTCAGCGATTCGAGCGCGTCGGCCTTCTCGCCTCCGGCAAGATGGAGGCGGAATTTCTCGATGAGCGACGGCGAGTCCGCGGGATCGAGGAGGAGGATCGCCTTGAGGGAGTATTCGAGATCCGAGGTTCGCCCGAGCGCTCGGCAGGCATCGGAGCGCACGCGCCAGGCGCCGAGGTCGTTCGGGTCGTCGTTGAGAAGCCCGTCGACCACGGGGATCGCCTCGTCGTAGCGCCCCGCGAGGTTGAGCGTCTCGGCGAGGGAGAGGCGTCCCGCCCGATCGGTCGGTTCGGCGGTGAGGCCCCGACGGAAGGCGTCGATCGCGTCCGGATACGCTCCGCCGATGCGAAGGGCGTGGCCCACCTCGAACTGCATCAGGGGGTCGTCCTTCGCCTGCTCCGCGGCGGCCTTGAGTGCGTGCGTGCCCTCGGCGCGCCGGCCCATCTTGAGGAGGAGCTGGCCCTTCGTTCGCAGGAACTCGAGGTTCGCCGGTTCGCGTTTCGCCAGCACGTCGAGGTAGCGGAGCGCCTTCGCCTCCAGATTGAGCTCCGAGAGAACCTCCACCTCACCCCAGAGCAGGTCGTTGTCCTCGAGGCCGAGCGCGATCGCGCGGGCGTAGGTCTGCTCGGCTTCCGCCGGGTGGCCCGATTCGCGGAAGGTGTGCCCGAGCTCCTTGAGGATCGCCGCGTTCTCCGACTGCCCCCGCTTGGCGAGGTACTCCTCGTAGGCCTGGCGTGCCCGCGCGAAGTCGCCGAGAAGCCGTGCCGCGGAGGCGAGCCCGAGCAGGCTGGTGAGCCCGAGGGTCGGGTCGAGGACGGCGCGTTCGAAGGAGCTCATCGCGGCCCGGCCCGTCGTCTCGCGTTCCGTGGAGTTGGGCGCGGCGTTCCGCGCGAGGGTGAGGGAGGCCTGGCCGCGTTCGTAGGCAAGATCGGCGCGCGTCGGGCTCAGACGGAAGAGGGCATCGTAGACCGCGGGCAGCTCGGACGTCCGGCCGAGCTCGGTCAGGAGTTTCTTTTGCTCGAGGAAATAGCGCACCTCCTGCGGATCGCCCTCCCCGAGCGCG
>JAKIWU010000090.1 GCA_022749905.1 Thermoplasmata archaeon | reverse complement strand
CGCGCGCCCTCATCGAACTCGCGTACGGGCGCGGGAAGGAGTTCGAGGTCAAGTTCCATCAAGGTCTCCTCACGCTCACGGTGCCGGAGCGGGCGAAGTTTGACTTCGCCTGGCTCGCCGCGAAGCCGCGGGTCGTCGACCGGCTACGATCGCATCTCAAGCCGAAATCGATCCACATCGTCGAGGAGTACGCCACCCCGGAGCCAGAGCCCGAGCGCGGGCCCGCCAAACCGGCCGCCGGAAGCGAGCACGCTTCCAAGGACAAGCCGGCCGAGGCGCCGCCGGCGAAAGCGTAGTCGGGCCGCTTCTCCCTGCGGTCTCGACCACCGGCGAAGCGAGCCGGGGATCGAGCGGCACGTTCCGCGTTCCATCTCTCGCATTCATCGACCTTCGCAGCCGTTATCCGACGAGGGCATCATCGCCCGCCATGACCAGTGCCGTGTGGCAACGCTACCTCGCCGAGTTCGTTGGGACGTTCGGCCTCCTGCTCTTCGGCGGGGGCGCCGCCGTCACGACGCTCGGCGCCCTCGTCTTCGAACCGTACGCGCGGATCGGGGTCGTCTCCCTCACGTTCGGCCTCGTCCTGATCGGCCTCGTCTACGCCTTCGGGGACCTCTCGGGCGCACACTTCAATCCGGCCGTCACGATCTCCCTCGCGCTGTCGGGCCGAATGCCTCGCGGCGATGTGGTCCCCTACCTCGTCTCGCAAGTCCTCGGCGCGATCGTCGGCATCGGCGTCGTCGCCGGGATCGCGTCCGGCTCGCCTTCCCTGTACCCGCTCGCTCAAGCAGCGGCCCTTGGATCGCAATGCTACGCGGGATCGGGGGCGCCCGCGGGGTGCACGTTCTCTCTCGGTGCAGTGTTCGTGACGGAGGTCGCCCTCGCCTTCGTGTTCGTCCTGACGATCCAGCTCGTCACACGCTCGGTGTCCTCGGCGAAGAACCTCGCGCCGCTCGCGATCGGGTTCACTCTGCTCGCCACGAACCTCATGGCGATCCCGATCGACGGAGCGTCGCTGAATCCGGTCAGGAGCTTCGCGCCGGCACTCCTCTCGCTCGTCTGGCCTTCCGACCACTGGGCGATCGCGGAGTCCTGGGTCTTTTGGGTCGCGCCGATCCTCGGAGGCGTGCTAGCCTCGTTCGTCGAGCGGGCGCTCCGCCCCGTCCCCGTGAACGGGCCGGCCTGAAGCTCGGGCAGGGCGAAGGAACTCCGTTCCCCCGGATCTGCGGGCGCTGAGCTCGGCCCGCGGGCCCCGGCTCTCCTCGTTCCGGCGACCTCAGGCCGCTCGGCCTGCACCAACGCCCTCCGAGGGGTTCTCAGGACGCCGGGGGGTCCGGTAGAGGTACACGTGCTCGACGCGGTCGACCTTCTCCGGGATCCAGCCCGGGATCGCGTGCCAGTGCGAGACGATCCGCGTTCCCAGGCGCAGCTTCGCCTCGAACACGGGCCCGAGACGGGCCATCGCACCGGGCCACAGGAAGCAGGTCACGACATCGGCGTCGCCGAGCTCCGTGCCGAACAGATTGCCCCACTGGAGGTCAACCCGATCCCGGGGGCCGCCCCAGCGGCGGCGGAGCGCGAGGATCACGAAGCGGATCGGCTCGACCTCGACCCCGAGAACGCGGGCACCCCGTTCGCGCGCCGCGCGGAAGACAATCGCCCCGGTGCCGGCTCCGAGGTCCACGACACG
The DNA here is from genome assembly GCA_022749905.1 of Thermoplasmata archaeon. Classification (GTDB taxonomy): domain Archaea; phylum Thermoplasmatota; class Thermoplasmata; order Lutacidiplasmatales; family UBA184; genus Lutacidiplasma. The sequence continues at coordinate 4,052 of JAKIWU010000090.1, read as the reverse complement.
GTCCGAGGGTGCGACCCGGGCGAGTTCGAGCATGGAGGTGACCGCGCGCCGGGGGGTCGGCTGGTAGCCCGCGCCGAAGACGAAGGAGGCGAAGACGAAGTAGGCGACACCGGCGATCGCGAGGATCACCAGGGCGAAGACGAGGTTCGGATCGATCATCGGGACCGCGGGGGTCGTCGGCGCACCCTCGTGCGACTGACGATCTCGGAGGCCGTGTGCGGATCCACCTCACGGCGCGCGACCCGCTCGAGGAGCGCGGCGTGCTTCGGCTCGTTCTCGAGCGCCCCGCGAAGATCCCCCGCGACCCGGTCGAGGACCAGCTCCTCGATCTCACGAGAAGCCCGACGGCGATCCCCGGCGAGCCGGCCCCCGTCGCGGTCGAGGTAGGCCTCGTGCCGCTCGATCGCTTGCCAAAGCTCGGGCACGCCGCTCCCGTCCCGAGCGCTCGTGACCACGATCTCGGGTTTCCACCGGCCGGCGTTGTTGGCGAGGGAGACGTACTCGCGCAGATCCTTCGCGGCGAGATCGGCCCCGGGGAGGTCGCCCTTGTTGATGCAGAACACGTCGGCGATCTCGAAGAGGCCCGCCTTGAGCGTCTGCACCTCGTCCCCGAGGTGGGGGACGAGCACGACGACCGAGGTCGAGGCGATGTCCCGGATCGCGACATCCACCTGGCCCGACCCCACGGTCTCTACGAGGACCACGTCCATCCCGAACGCATCCAGGAGCCGGGCCGCTTGGAGGGTCGCGGCCGCGACACCTCCCGCATGCCCGCGGCTCGCCATCGACCGGATGAAGACGCCGGGATCCCCGGCTTTCCGTTCGAGACGGATCCGGTCCCCGAGGACCGATCCGCCGGAGAACGGGCTCGAGGGGTCGACGCCGATGACGCCGACGGTCTTGCCCGATGCGCGCAGCTGCGCAAGCAGCAGGTTCACGAGGGAGGACTTACCGACGCCGAGCGGGCCCGTAATCCCGATGATCCTCGCGGATCCCGTGCGTGGGTAGAGGGCCTTCAGGGTTGGGACGACCGCGGGATCGCGCCGCTCGACCTGGGTGATCAGACGCGCGAGGGCGCCCCGGTCGCGGCGTAGGATGGCCCGCGCCGCTGGCGGGAGGGGCGAGCGCGGTCTCATGACGACCGACGCGCGATCCCTTTCGCGGTCGTCACGATCTCCTCGAGGGAGGTGCCGGGTCCGAAGATCGCCTTGATGCCGTGCCGCTTGAGGGCGCGCGCGTCCTCGTCGGGAATGATCCCTCCGGCGAACACGGGAATGTTGCCGGCCTTCCGCAATTTCAGAAGCTTCAGAACTTTGGGGAACAGGGCCATGTGCGCCCCCGAGAGGATCGAAAGGCCGATCAGGTCCACGTCCTCCTCGATCGCAGCCTCGACGATCTCCTCCGGCGTCTGGCGCAGACCGGCGTAGATGACCTCCATTCCGGCATCGCGCAGGGCGCGCGCGACGACCTTCGCACCGCGGTCGTGCCCGTCCAATCCCGGTTTCGCGATCAGGACGCGTATCGGGGGTGGTTTCACGGCGCGCGTCATCCTGTCCCTCGGTAGGGGAGCGGGGGCCGGGCAGAAAGGGTTTCCGTCGTAGCGGGAGAGGGAATCCCGACGGGACCGTGCGACCGTTCGATCGAGGCGACGCACGGTGGGACGACCAACTTCGTGCTCAACTTAGAGTCCGGCGAGGAGGTCGATGACGAGGTTCCCGACGAGTACGGCCGTGAGCGCTCCGGCGGCCATCACGAGGAGAAAGGGAATCTGCGGCGTCACCCACACGCGGGAAACACCGCGCGACGCGAGCTCGTCCCGCTGCCGGATGCGAAGCTGGCGGTCCTCCTCGGACGTCGCGATCTCCCCCTCGGGACGGCCGATCTTGGGATCCTTCACCCAGACGAACCGTTCCGGCAGCTCGGCAACCGCGACGGTGTAGCCGGTGAACCCTCGGGGAAACTCGAACTCCCCGCGTCGTAGGTTTCGGACCGCGATCGCGATCGGGACCGCGACCGCGAGGAGCGCCGCATTCATCAACAGCGTGACGGGGAAGGGATAGATCGACAAGATCGCACTCGCCCCGGAAGGGACGGCAAGGATCGTCGTGGTCTCCAGAGGGAGCAGGATCCCGGCCGTGATGAACGCCTTCGCGTCGGCGCCCCCGTAGAGGAGCCCGAGCTCGAAGAGCCCGCGCCCGATGAGGACCGAGACGAAGACCGCGGCGACCTCGGGGGGGAGGCCGCTCGGACCGAGGCCTCGCGCGAACCCTTCCCACGCGAGGAGCCCGCCGACGCCGACGTAGGCCACGATCTCGAGGATTCCGGGGAGGCGCGGAAATCGGGCCTCGATCGCCTCGTCCCAGGCGAACAGGTGCTCGAGGACGAACAGCGAAACGACAAGCCAGAGCGCGAGCGCGTTCATGCCCGAGGGCCCGAGGGCGAGGGCGCCCACCGCGGCGCCGATCACCGCCAGGACCTGCCAGAGTCGATCGGTGACCTCGCGCTCCCTCCAATCGGCGATCGCCGCCGCGAGGAACCCGAGGAGGAGGATCGCGATCGTCGCGTCATGCAATGGGACGGACCACTCCCACGCCGTACGGTTCCCCCCGCGATGCGCGACTTGTCGCCGGCCTCTTAAGACTCGGTCCGCACACGAATCCCAGCCGGGAGAGAGCGCGATGCGGCGCTCCGCTCTCGGTCCGTTGTTCGGGCCGGAGCGGAACTCGAACCGACGGGAGGTCGGCGTGGACCATCGCCCCACTCAGGCGGCTTCGCGAACGTTTCGTCGACGGCGAATCGGATACCTATATAACCCGAACAAAACTGGCGCGCCCGCCGGTTCTCCCCCGAATGGTCGAGTTCAAGCTCGTGATTTCCGACGCGGCGAAGTCGCTCGCGCGCAGCGTGACCGATCCTCAGGCCGCGGGGTTTCTCGGGAAGCGGATCGGGGAGAGCATCGGCGGCGAGCTCGTCGGACTCTCGGGGTACACGTTCCGGATCACCGGCGGCACGGACAAGAGCGGCTTTCCGATGCGCCCCGAGATCCCCGGTGCCCGCCAGATGCGGGTCTTCGTCGGGGAAGGTTTCGGGTTCCACGCTCCGCGCCACGGCGTCCGGAAACGGCGGACCTTCCGTGGGAGCGCCATCAGCGAGGAGACCGTTCAGATCAACCTCGTCGTGGAGAAGAGAGGGCCAAAACCCCTCGCGGAGAGCGCGGCCACGACATGAAGGCCCCGCGCCAGCCCGAGGTGAACATCGGGCTCGTCGGGCACGTCGACCACGGCAAGACCACGCTGACGCAAGCCCTCACCGGAGAGTGGACCGACCGTCACTCCGAGGAACTGCGGCGCGGGATCTCGATCAAGCTCGGGTACGCCGACGCGGCCTTCTACAAGTGCCCGGACTGCCCCGAGCCGGAATGCTACACGACGGAACCGAAGTGCCCGACCCACGGCAAGCCCGCGAAGTTCCTGCGCGCGGTCTCGTTCGTCGACGCGCCCGGCCACGAGACCCTCATGGCGACGATGCTCTCGGGAGCCGCCATCATGGACGGTGCGCTCCTCCTCGTCGCGGGCAACGAGAAGGTCCCGCAACCGCAGACGCGGGAACACCTCTACGCGCTCGACATCATCGGCGTCCGCAGGGTCGTGGTGGTCCAGAACAAGATCGACCTCGTGACGCCCGAGGCGGCGGAAACCAACCACCAAGAGATCGTCGAGTTCCTCAAGGAGTCGCCGATCGCCGGCGCCCCCATCGTGCCGATCTCCGCGAACCACAAGGTCAACATCGACGCGCTCATCCAGGAGATCGAGCGGACGATCCCCACGCCGAAGCGGGATGCGGCGAAACCCCCCCTCATGTACGTGGCGCGCTCGTTCGACGTGAACCGCCCCGGGACGCGCGCGGCCGAGTTGAAAGGAGGGGTCCTCGGCGGATCCCTCCTCCAGGGCCACCTCACGCTCGGCGAGGAGATCGAGATCCGGCCCGGGATGACCGCCGGACCCGACGGGACCGCGGAGTCGCTGCACACCCGGATCACCTCGCTCATCTCG
>JAKIWU010000009.1 GCA_022749905.1 Thermoplasmata archaeon | reverse complement strand
GGCCCTGTCCACGGACTCCGGGAGGGCCTCGGTTCGAAAATGGATTCCGACCCGGTCCGCGGCCTTGGCCTGTTGCCGCACGTAGAACGAAAACGGGGTCGGATGACCCAGGTGGACGCTCACAAGAGCAGGAGGTCGCGCCGTCTGCTTCTCGGCGAGCCTGCGGGCCTGGGCGAGCACGGTTTCGGCGACCGGTCCCCCCTCCAAACGGACTGTCACGCCGTCCCCGGCGGTCCGATTCCGATGGCCTAGATAACAGGCCCGTGACGCGACGAGCCCTCTTCGATGAAAGGAGGCGCGAGCGCCCGCAGGTTGCGTATTCTCAACTCAAAGGATTAATAGCGCGGGACCCTTGTTTCATCGGTCGCCAGGGCATGCTGCTCATCGACGGCCCGGAAAGGTAGTTACGGCCGTTCCATCCGAGGCTCCGCGGGATCCCTACCTGCCGCCGGACCCCGGCAGCGAGCTCGAGAGCTGGGCGAAGACCCTACCGTACGAAACGAGCGCCCAGATCGAGGTCCCTCCCCGCCTCCTCGACCAGGTGATCGGCCAGGACGAGGCCGTGGAGGTCGCGAAGAAGGCAGCGACGCAAAAGCGCCACATGATCCTCATCGGCGAACCCGGGACCGGCAAGAGCATGCTCGCTCGGGCGATGGTCGACTTCCTCCCGAAGGAGCAGCTCCAGGACATCCTTGCCTACCCGAACACCGACGACCCGAACGAACCGAAGATCCGCGTGGTTCCCGCCGGGAAGGGCAAGGAGATCGTCTCCGCGCAGAAGCTCGAAGTCGCGCAGCGCCGCGAACAGCGGATGATCCTCGTCGTCCTGGCGTCCCTGGTCATCTTCGGGTTCGCGCTCTACATCGTGCTCTCGACCCCGGGCCACGACCCGACCGCGATCCTCGTCGCACTCCTCATTGTCCTCGTGGTCTACATTTTCGTCCGGTTATCCGGTGGCCGGGCCGATTCGGGAAACGGCGTCGCGAAGCTCCTCGTTTCCCACACTCCCGACGACAAGCCGCCGTTCATCGACGCCACCGGGGCCCACGCCGGGGCGCTCCTCGGGGATGTGAAGCACGATCCGTTCCAGTCGGGCGGCCTCGAGACACCTCCGCACGAGCGGGTCGAGGTCGGCGCGATCCACAAGGCGAACGGCGGGGTGCTCTTCGTCGACGAGATCAATCTCCTGAAGATCGAGAGCCAGCACTCGCTCCTCACCACGCTCCAGGAGAAGCGCTTCCCCATCGTCGGACAGTCGGAGCGCTCCGCGGGCGCGATGGTGAAGACGGAGCCGGTCCCTTCCGATTTCGTGCTGGTCGCCGCCGGGAACGTCGACAGCGTCCAGCAGATGCATCCGGCGCTCCGATCGCGGATCCGCGGCTACGGCTACGAGGTCTACGTCAAGACGACGATGCCCGACGTCCCGCAGAACCGGATGAAGATTGTCCGGTTCGTCGCGCAGGAAGTTGCGAAGGACCGGAAGATCGCCCACTTCGACATGGGGGCCATGACGGAGATCCTCCGGGAGGCCCAACGCCGTTCAGGGCACAGCGGCCAATTGACGCTCCGCCTGAGGGAGCTCGGCGGGCTTGTCCGGGTCGCGGGCGATATCGCGAACACCGAAGGGGCTCCGATCGTCACGGCCGACCACGTCGTTCGCGCGAAGCGCTCCAGTCGCTCCCTCGAGCAACAGATCGCAGACCGCTACATCGAGCGCCGGCGCGAATACAAGATGTTCAAGATCGACGGGGCGACCGTCGGCGTCGTGAACGGCCTCGCCGCGATTAACGCCCAGACGGGCATGGCGGAATTTTCCGGCATCGTGCTGCCGATCGTCGCGGAGGTGACGCCGGCGCAGACGCGCGACGGGGGCGTCGTGGTCGCGACGGGGAAGCTCGGCGAGATCGCGCGTGAGGCGGTCCAGAACGTCTCCGCGCTCATCAAGAAGTACACGGGCGAGGACATCTCACGCTACGACATCCACATCCAGTTCGTGGGCACCGCCGACGGCGTCGAGGGCGACAGCGCCTCCGTCTCGATCGCGACCGCCGTGATCAGCGCGCTCGAAGGGGTCCCGGTCGACCAGTCCGTGGCGATGACCGGTTCGCTCTCCGTGCGCGGGCAGGTCCTCCCGGTCGGAGGCGTGACCGCGAAGGTCGAAGCGGCGGCCGACTCCGGGTTGAAGCGCGTGCTCATCCCCGAGGACAACCTCGGCGACCTCGTCCTCGAGTCCCGGTACCGCACCATGGTCGAGGTGATCCCGGTGCGGACGCTGCGCGACGTCCTGAAGTATGCCCTCGTCGGCCTCGGGCGAGAGAAGGAGTCCCTCCTCGAGCGCCTCGCCGCCATGGTCCACGCCACAAGCCGGATCGAGCCGGCCGGCGTCCTCGCGAAACCCCCGGCTCAACCGGCGGGGTCGTGAAGGTCTCCATCCGGCTGCCCGCCCATCTCGGACCCACCCGACCCCAGGCCGAGCCGTCGGACCTCGACGACGATCCGAAGTACATCAACCGCCCTTGTTATGCGTTCAACCCCCGGCTTCCCCGTTCTCTGGATGATGCCCGCTGCCGGCACTGCCGCCACTACCTCACCTCCGCGTGCCCGCATATCGACGAGTTCCTCGACGACGTCGAGGACCTGACCCCCGAATAGAGGTCGATCGGCGTGCGGGGCCTCCTCATCGGGCGCTTCCAGCCGTTCCACTTGGGCCACCTCGAGCTCGTCCGGCACGTGCGCGTGTCGCGGCCCGAGGAGACGCTCGTGTTCGGGATCGGAAGCTCGGAGGAGTCCTACACGCCGGAGAACCCCTTCACGGCCTCGGAGCGCGCGGAGATGATCGACCGGGCGCTCCGGGAGGCCCACATCGCGAACTGCCTCTCCGTCCCCATTCCGGATATCGACCGGCACGCGCTCTGGGTCGCCCACGTTCGGGAGCTCGTCCCCCCGTTCGAGCGAATCTACACGAACAACCCGCTCACCCGCCTCCTCTTCGAACGGGATCACTGCGCGGTTGAGGCAACCCCCCTGTTTCGTCGGGAGACGCTCCAAGGGACCACGATCCGAGCCGCGATCCTGGAGGACCACGCCTGGCGATCGCTCGTCCCGGAGGCCGTGGCGCGGTACCTCGACGAGATCCACGGACCCGAGAGGATCCGCATGCTTGGGACGGCGTAGATCGTGTCCGGCGAGGGTGAACGGGCCCACCGTTCCCGCTTCGACCCGCTTCCGGAGTGGATCGGACCATCGACCCGCCTTGTGCATGCGGCCCGAAGGCCCGACTACAATGCCGGGGCGGTCGTTCCTCCCATCTACCAGACGAGCACGTTCCACTACCCCGGCCCATTCTCCGAGGCGAGCGAGCGGTCGCGGGCCTACCTCTACACCCGCATCGAGAATCCGACCCAGGAGGTAGCGGCCGAACCCATTCGTGCGCTCGAGGGCGCCGAAGGCGCGCGAGTGTTCGGCTCCGGCATGGGTGCGATCGCCACCACCCTCCTTGGACTCCTTCGGCACGGGGATGAGATCGTCGCGCTCGCGGACCTGTATGGCGGCACGGTAGACCTGATGAGCCACCTCCTTCCGAAGTACGGCGTCCACGTACGATGGGTGCATCAGGACGAGACTGCGGAGCCGGAATCGTGCGTGCGCCCCGGCACGAGGCTCGCGTATATCGAGACCCCGACGAATCCGACCCTCCGGGTCCTCGACATCGAGCGATGGGCGCGTGCGGCGGACGCCGCGGGCGCGCTCCTCGTGATCGACAACACGTTCGCGACCCCGCTCAACCAAACCCCGATCGCGCTCGGCGCCGACCTCGTCGTACACAGCGCGACGAAGTACCTCGCCGGTCACTCCGACGTGATCGCCGGAGCCGTGGCTGGGAGCACGCGGCTCCTCGAACGGATCGACGCAGCCCATGTGGCGCTCGGCGCAACGCTCGACCCGTTCGCGGCCTTCCTCCTCGCGCGCGGCCTGAAGACGCTCGCGCTGCGCATGGCGCGCCAGAATGAGAACGGACGGCGACTCTCCGCAGCCCTTCGGGATCACCCGGCGGTGCGTGCCCTCCACTATCCCGGCTTCGGGAGCGCCGAGGAGGAGGCGATCGCGGCCCGGCAAATGCGCGGGCGCGGGGGCATTGTGAGTCTTTCCCTGGCCGGGGGCGAACACGCGGCACGTCAGTTCCTTCAACGCCTGCGCCTCGTCCACGTTGCCTCGAGCCTCGGCGGGGTCGAGAGCCTCGTCAGCGTGCCCGCGGAAACCTCACACCGCCAGCTCAACGCCGAAGAGCTCGACGCTCGGGGGATCGACCGGGGCCTGGTCCGGATCTCCCTCGGAATCGAGGACACCGACGACCTCCTGCGAGACATCACGGAGGCCCTCGATGGCGTGGCGGCGTCCGTTCCGGCCACAAGGGATTAAGACTCGTCGCCGGTGGTTCGAGCCCGACGCCACTGTAGCTCAGCTCGGTAGAGCGGCTGATTCGTAATCAGCAGGTCGAGGGTTCAAGTCCCTCCAGTGGCTCATGCTCCACCCTCGCAGACAGCCCGATCTCGGGTTGGTCCTTGCGTTGGTCGTTCATCATGCCGGGTCGATCGCGATCCCTCGGCACGCCTCAAGCCCCGGGCTGCGCAGTAAGATAGATATATCGATACTCATATCGTTACCCGTAGGTTCCATCGATGGATACGGTGACTGTCTCACCCAAGTATCAGGTGGTGATCCCCGAGCGCGTCCGGGAGGAGTTCCACATTCGGGCGGGCGACAAGATGGCGGTCATCGTCAAGCACGGTATCCTGCACTACGTCCCCGTCCGGCCCTTCGAGCGGACCAAGGGGATGACCCCGGGCCTCGACACCAGGGATCTTCGCGACAAGCACGATCGATTCTAGAGCCTCGGAGAGATCCATGATCTCCCTCGAAAGCTATGGGTGGATTGAGCGGTTCGGTGGCGGCCCGAAGCAAGCACAGTACAATCGCGTCATCGACTCGGTCCCGCCGAGCCAGATCCTCACGTCGGTGGTCACCATCTACGAGGTTTACAAGAAGGCGAAGGCCATGCGGGGGGAGCACGTTGCCCTCGAAGCTGTCGCCGCGCTCGGCCACACGACCTTGGTCGCGGTAGATCAGGAGATCGCCCTTGCCGCGGCCGACTACAGTCTCCAACATGGACTACACTTTTCGGACGCGCTGATCTACGCGACAGCACGGCGCTATCACGCGGACCTCTACACGAGCGATACCGCTCTCCGGAACCTACCGCAGGTCCGGTTCATCTGAAGCAGAGTCGGACGCCCCCGATCTGGGCGGTCGCCAAATCGAGCAGAGGGACCTGGACCATTGGTTCGTCTCCCTCCAGTGGCTCCTGAACTTTTTGCGAAGCCCACGAACGGACCCTCCACGGCAGAGCGTGCTGGATGCCCGCGCCGGCCGATGCGCCGTCCGTCAGGATTCAGTCGACTCCCGTGATCGACCCGTCGTCGCCGAGCCGGATCGCGTTCGCTGCGGGACGCGCCGGCAGGCCGGGCATGGAGACGATCGGTCCGGCGATCGCGACCGTGAACCCCGCGCCGGCCCAGCGGAGGAATCGACGGACGGAGATCGTGAAGTCGCGAGGTCGTCCCCGGACCTTCGCGTCGGCCGAGAGGGAGAGCGGCGTCTTCGCGATGCAGACCGGCCCCTCGTTCCCCCCGTCCCGCCGGAGGCGCGCCAGATCCTCCATCGCCGTCGGCGTGAGTTCGAACCCGCGCCCGCCGTAGACCTCGGTCACTATCGTTGCGAGGATCTCCTCGATCGTCGCGTTGGGGCCATAGATCGGGCGGCTGCGCTGACCCCGTGCGGCCGCGTCTCGGACCTTGTCCGCGAGGCGCTCTGCGCCATCCCCACCCTCGGTGAAGGCGGTGACCGGCGCGAAGGCAACGTTCCGCTCCGCACAGAACCGTTCGACGCGCGCGATCTCCTCGGGCTGGTCGGAGGGGAACCGGTTCAGGGCGACGACCGGGTCGAGCCCGAGCCGCCGAAGGTTCGCGACGTGCTGCTCGAGATTCTCCAAACCGAGCTCGATCGGATCGGAGGGGGGAGACCCCGCCGCGGGATCGGAGCCGTGCCACCGGATCGCCCGGATGGTCGCGACGAGGACCGCGCAGTCGGCCGAGAGATCCGTGAGCGGGGCAACGAGGTCGACGAACTTCTCCGCCCCGAGGTCCGTCGAGAACCCGGCCTCGACGACGCAATAGTCGGCTACCGCGAGTCCCACCTCGATCGCGAGCCGGCTGCAGGTCCCGTGGGCGACATTCGCATACGGGATCCCGTGGACGAGAGCTGGGGTTCCCTCGAGCGTTTGCACGAGGTTCGGCTCGAGCGCGGACCGCAGTAGGCTCGCCACGCTCCCCGTCGCACCAAGGTCGGCGGCCGTGAGCGGGGAACCGTCGGAGGTGCGCCCGACGATCATCCGGTCGATCCGGCGCGTGAGGTCCGCGTAATCCCGGGCAAGGGCGTGGATGGCGGCCATCTCGCAGGCGGGGGTGATGACGAACTGCGCCGGATGGGGGAACCCCGCGTTCCGCACCGAAAGCCCTCCGGTGAGGTCACGGAGCAACCGATCCTCGAGCGGGCTGGCACGGGGAAGGACCGGCCGGGCTGCGTCGATCCCCTGTGGATTCCCCTGGAAGATGTGATTGTCGACGAGGGACGCAAGGAGGTTCTGGGCGTTCGTGATGGCGTCGATGTCCCCTGTGAACCCGAGGTCGATCTGCAGCCGCGGCTCGACCGCAGACCGGCCCCCGCCGGTGGCCCCGCCCTTCGCTCCGAAGACCGGGCCGAGGGACGGCTGACGGAGACAGACGACCGACCGGCTTCCCCGGCGATGCAGGGCCATCGCCAGTCCGATCGCGACCACCGTCTTCCCCTCCCCATGCTCGGTGGGCGTCATTGCCGTCACGAGGATCAGCTTCCCGCGCTGTGGGTGGGAGGCGCGGGACCGCACCAGCGAGACGGGGATCCGCAGCACGCCCCTTCCCGCCGGGACGAGCTCCTTCGGCTCGAACCCGAGTGTCCTCGCGACCTCCTCGATCGGACGCGTCGAGCGTGGGGGGCTGTCCGCTGGAAGGGGGTGGGCTCCGGGATCCCGACCCGCCGGCGGACGATCGGGGACGGGGGGGACGGTGGACATCGCGGCGGGGCGGGTCCGAGCTCGTATTTCAGGAGAACGGCAAGCCGAGTTCACGGGCGGCGTATCCCTTCGGTGAGCCATCGGTCGCCTCGAGGCGCGCGGGGGTCGGGATGCGAGTAATGCGCCAGTAAACTGGCTCCGACCTTATCTGGCCGAAGCGCGACGCAGCCCCCGCCCGTGTACCAGGTATCTCCGAAGGCCCGGCATCGTTCGCGTGCCCTTTCGGGACGACCCTTCGTGGTCCGACGAAGCTGGAGCGCATGGTGGACCATCGGCTGCGCAGTTCTGCTTACCGTCCCTCTCCTCGTTCTTGGGCCGTCCCGCCCGGCGCCCCTGCCCGATCTGCTTCGCCTGGCCCCGTCGCCTGCCGGTCTGTCCGCCGATCGACCCGGACCGACTTCACCCGCTCGGTCCTCGATCGAGTCTCTAGAAGCTCGGCACCCGGCAGCCTCGAGTTCCGGGTCTCCGATTCCCGCCCAGCACGCGTTCGGGCCGCAGACACGCTGCGACGGATCCGGACGGCTCGGGGTCTCGCGACCCTGTGCCGCGGCCGTGGGTCCCAGATCGATCGCCAATATCTCGGAGGCTGCAGCGATCCAACCGGAGATCGGGACCGTCCTCGCGACCCCGAGCAAGGGGCTGAACTTTCCCGGACCGCCCGTCTACGACCCGCAGAACGGGTACGTCTACGTTCCCAACGAGGGGTTGGGGACTGTCTCGGTCGTCGAGGGAGGCCGGGTAATCGCGACCGTCCCCGTGGGCGCCTCCCCCGCGGTCATGGCGGTTGACAATTCGAGCGGCCTCGTGTACGTGGCGAACTCCGCTTCGGGCAACGTGAGCGTCCTGAACGGGACGGACGTCTCCTCCACTCTCACGGTGGGCACCAGCCCCTTCGGGCTCGCCCTCGATCCGGCGAACGGGTACCTGTACGTGGCCAACTATGGCTCGAACACGGTCAGCGTGTTCCATGGAACGACTCTCCTGGCGACCGTGTCCGTGGCGGTCGGGCCCGAATCCATGTTGTATGACCCTGCAAACGGGTTCGTCTATGTCTCCGATGACGGCGGGGCGTCGAATGACCGGGTGTCGGTGATCAATGGGACCCAGGATGTCGCCGATCTCGTCGTGGGGCAGTACCCGGAGACTGCGTGCCTCGACAGCACGAACGGTCTTGTCTACGTGCCGAACCTCGCCGGGAGCGGCGGGATCACCGTGATCAGCGGTGCGCGCGACGTCGCGAACATCTCGGACGCTGGCGGCCCCAACGCTTGCGCGTACGATCCATCGAACGATCAGGTCTACGTCGCGGACAATCAAGCGGGAACCGTGAGCATCGTCCACGGCACGTCGCTCCTCGGGTCCGTGACGGTGGGCACGTCGCCCGAACAAGTCGCGTTCGACTCAGCGAACGGATACGTCTACGTTTCCGACTTCGGCACGGGGGTCTCGAACGGGACATTGAGCGTCCTCAACGGGACCGGGGTCGTCGGCAACGTCACCGTCGGGGTGGGGCCGACGAACTTCGCCTACGATGCGGCGACCGCCGATCTCTACGTATCCGACCAGGGCGGGAACACCCTGAGCGTTGTGTCCACCGCGCTCGCGATCGGATCCATCGTCCTCACACCACCGGGAAGCCCGCGCGCGTCGCTCGACCTCGGGACGGGCGTCGAGTTCTCCGGGAAGCTATGGGCCATCGGTGCGGGCCAGGACAATCTCGGCTGGAACTCCACTCCCTCTGCGGGACTTGGCTGTCCTCCGACGCTCAACGTCACCGTCGCGACCGCGTTCGTCGAGCAGGCGTCGTTCATTCTATCGTGCGTGCCCACAATGGCCGCGTCGTACACGCTGCGCTTGAACGTGACCGACCGGGCGGGGATCCACCTCAACCTTTCGTTCCCCTTCTCCATGTTCCAGAACCCACGAGCCGCGCTCCCCATCGTGTCCGGGGCGCCCGGGGTCCGGTCCACGTTCGCGTTTACGAACAAGACCGTGAACTTCTCGGCCACTCCGCTCCGGGGGACCGGGATCTACGCGAACTACACCTGGTACGGTCTCCCGGCTCAGGCGTGCACGGGCCTCGCGACTTCCGAAGCACGCTGCAGTATCCCTGCTCCCACCTCGTTGAACGTGAGCTACCGGTTCACGGATTCCAATGGACGGACAGCGAGCTCCGCCCCCCTCTCGTACGGGATCTTTCAGCCGATGACGATCGGGTCGGTCAGCGCGAGCCGCAATACCTCCGACGCCGGGAGCCCCGTGAGTTTCAACGCGACCGTGGCGGGGGGTTCGGGCACGTACTTTGGCTTCGCCTGGGTTGGTCTCCCGGGCACCTGCCCGGTCCCGGCCTCGGAGCAGGTGAGCTGCACCTTCGAATCTGCCGGAAGGTACGCGGTCTACCTCCGAGCCTTCGACACGCTCGGCGAGACGGTCGAGAGCCCCGTTCGGGACATTCTCATCCTTCCGGCGATCACGGTGAGCGACCCCATCGCCAACCGAAGTTCCGCGGATGTGGGCCAGGATGTTGCGTTCGCCACCTCCGCGACCGGTGGAGACGGGAACTGGACGTACCATTGGTCAGGCCTCCCGGCTGGCTGCGCCGTCCCGGCAACCTCGGCAATTGTACCGTGCGTGCCGACCAAGCCGGGGCTCTCCCTCGTCCGCGTCGCGGTCACCGATACGAGCGGAGGGGACGCCGTCGCCCCACCGGACGCCACCCTCGTCGTGGCGAACGACCCGACGGTCAGCGCACCGTTCGCAGAAACGCCGACGATCGTCCAGGGAACCGCCGTGCGGACGAACGTTACCGTCTCGGGCGGCACCGGGAGCATCACGTACGCATGGTTCGGGGGATGCTCGGGGACGTCGGCCACTGCGACGTGTGCGTTCGAACGCCCCGGAAGCTACCCGGTCTGGGTCGTCGTGACCGACGGAAACGGATTCGCAGTTCGATCGCAGGTCACGACGTTCACCGTCACGACGGCCCCGAGTCTGGGCGCCTCGAACTTTGGTCCCTCGGTCGTTGATCTCCTCGCGCTCACCTCACTCGCCGTCGCCGCGGGTGCTGTCGGGCTCTGGTTCCGCTACCGGAACGCACGGCCGCCGATGGACTGAGCGCGGGCCCCACCCAGCCCTCCCCCCGGACCTCGGAGAGTAACGGCTCCCGAGTCCGCGCGAGGGTCGGAGCCACAACGAACGTGCGGCCCGTCTAGGCAAGGTGCGTCACGCTAGCCCCCCCGCTGACGACCCAAGAGATCGGCTCGGTCCGACGAATCATGGCGGAGTCCGGCCCGAAGTGTCCCGCTCTACCTGTAATATAGTATTTATATTACAAAGCCAAACATAGGCTCCACAGGGCTGGGACCGAAGCTCCTGCGCGAGACGGAAACCCAGCTCTTCCGCGTGCGGGATCGGCTCCAAATCGCCGTACTCCGGATTGCGCCGCACTTTCTGTTGTAATATAATATATATACTTACACGCGTAAGGTGAGGTGCCGTGAAGCTGGAAACCGGCATCGTCCGCGAGGCGGGTGAGCACGCACTGCCGCGAACGATGACCGCGCCGGTCCGCAGGGGACCGGGACGACCGAAGATGCGCTACCGACCCGTCATCCGAAGCGCGAAGGACGTCGATCGGCTGCGGCGCCGGCGCATTCCGGTCTTCCTGCTGACCCAGGAGTGGGTGACGCGTTGCGGTTATCCGGTCCGGTTCCAACCGTGGCTTGCGATCCCCGAAACGCTCGCCGGAAGCGTCGACTCGGCGTTCAGGCTCCTCCCGGTCCGGGATGCGGATGCTCTAAGGGAACCCGGCCTCCCGGAGCTCGTGGCGTTCCTGTTGCGGACCGACCCACTCGCGGCCCGGGCCGTCGCCACGCGGAATCGGCGCGCACTCGACCGCCACGAGCTGTACCGACGGGTGCGCAACGAGGGACTTGAGAGACCGGCGACGAGGATACGGCTCCAACAGCTCGCCCCGAGCCTTCCGAGGATCGGGGAACCGCTCCCCCTGGAGGACCTCCAGTGGGTCGACGAGAACAATCCGCCCCTCTCGGGGACGTCGTGACCGAGCACTACGTCGAGGTCGCCGACGCGATCCTGCGCGACCACGGCATCCACTACGTCGTCGTAGGGGGGCAGGCGGTGGCGCGCACGGTTCAAACGGGCACCTCCGATGTTGACGTCATGGTCACGACGGCGGACTTCGACGCGACCGTGGCGGTCCTCCTCAAGGACAAGCGCATCCGCCTCCGCGGCCTCAGGGAGGGCGTCGCCCTCTTCGCCATCGAAAGCGCGCAAGGGGTCGGGTTCGATCTCCTCGACGCTGCCCCGTTCGGCGGAACGCGCACCGGAGAGGAGTTCTTTCGGTTCCTGATCGACGAAGAATCGACCGAGACCGATCGCATCCGGTACTCCTCGACCGCCCTTGTGTGGTATACGAGGATGCACGCGTCGCGCTGGCGGGTCTACGCCGAGAAGATCCTCGTCAACATCCTCGACGGGGCCGACCCCAAGGAGCTCGAACGCGTCGAGGCCATCGCCCGCCGGTTCGGTTGCGAGGAGGCACTTCGGCCCCGGATCGCCTACGTCCGGGAGGAGCTCCGCGGGCGATCCGGCGACCAGCCCTCTGAAGCTGCGGCCCCACCACGCTCGAAAGACCCTGCGCGAACGCGCGAACCCGGCGGGCCACGCTAGGGGACGTTCCGGCCTGTTCGACTCGTTGGTTCGCCCCTCGTGGGATCGGATGGCGCGGCGCTCCGTTGGAGGAGCTCGGACCCGCCGGCTCCCGGAGCGACCTTCGCGCTACCGGCCCACTCCGCGCTTCGCCACGGAGCGCTACGGGGAGCACCCGGACACCGCGAAATCGTCGCCGTTGAACTCCGCGTACCCGAAGTCCTCGTAGAGGTCGGTCTCCGTCACCGTGACCTGATTCACCGGATCGTAGAAGACCGTTGCACCGGTGTTCGGGTCGTACGATCGGACCACCGACGGTCCGAGGACGTTGTGCAGCGTGTTGAGGGTCGAGGGGGCGATCGAGGGGTTGTCCTGCGTGCATTGGACCGCGAGTCCGACCCCGGAGGAGCCACCCCCGGCGGAACCCGTCGGTGAGGGCGTGCTTCCGGATCCCGCGGGTCGTGAGACCGGGACGAGGCCCGAAGGCGCCCCGTGGGAGGTCGGGGAGACGAGAGGCACGGTCGCGAGCGCGAGGACAAGGAAGAGTCCGACCGAGACCCTGCGACCCATGGTCCAGGTTGGGACGGGGAGGTCCGGTCGTCTCCGCTTCAGGGCGTTGCGACGTCGTCGGCCGTGCCCGCGCAGGCCGGGTTCGGCCCCGTCCGCCTCGTTCGGGGAGAACCAGCGGTTCACGACCGTCCTCACGATCCCATTCCCGAGGCCGACTAGCACGAGGGCCATCAGGACACCTGTGCTCGGCAAGATCACCGGCAGGAACACGGCCCCGAACGCAACGAGCGCCCCGTAGATGCCGTGCAGCCGTGGATTGGCGGGAGCCGAGCGGGGCTCGGTCACCATGAACAATCCGAAGAACAGCGTCCCGGGATCGAGAATGGTCAAGAGAAGGATCTTCGGTGCGAACGCCGCGGCGGAGATGGCCTTGAGCACGATGGAGAAGGGGGCGAAAACGAAGAGAAAGCTCGGGGCGAGCCTCCACGTTGCCGGAGAGCGTGCGATCAGCAAGGCTCCGAGGATGGCCATGGCGATCTCACTCCGGAGATCGATGCCCACCCACCAGGCGGGGAGAAGCCCGAAGGCGAGGACCGCGAGGACCACTCCGCCCGCGGCGGGGTTCAGGAACGGGCGACCTCCGGAACGGAGCAGGTGCTTGCTCCCGATCGCCGCCAGCGCGGCCATCACCCCGTACAGGGGAAGGACGGTCGGCGGAAGTAGCACGGCCAAGAACGACCCGGTTGCGAGCGCGGCGTCCGGGAATCGTACGTGAGGGAAGCGCAGTTTCTGGAAGGCCAGGTCGGCAGAGGCGGCGGCTAGGGGAAAGGCGAGCAGCGAGAATAGGCCGATACCTTGGAAGGACCAGACTCCATACGCGGCGAGCCCGACGACGGCGAGCCAGGTCAACCGCGCTGGGGGAACCGCGCGCCGGACAACGGAGAGGAAGGAGCCGGCACCGGGCCACCGGTGCGGACGGTTCAGTGCGGACGCGACCAGAACCCTCCCCCGCGCCGTCCATGCTGCCGCCCAACTTATCTCTTGGGCCGATCGCGAGCCGCACGGTGTAGCTCCGGGCACGAGGAACGAAGTGAGCGCCGGAACGAAGCGACGGTCGTGAGGGAGGGGGGAGTGAAAGCCGTCGAGTCCATCTCCGATGAAGCGTGCTTCTGCGGGGACCGACCCCGCGGGGGCGAGTGGCGGAAGGAGCGAGTGTTTCGGAGGGAGGAGAGGTTAGAACCGCGATAGGTCTGTCCGAGCACCCGATGCCAGCAAGCTCCCCCGCTCCAGCGGAACGGCGCAGGAAGGGATGGAGAAGTCCCACAACGCTCGCGGTCGTGTTCGTGCTGCTTCTGCCCCTCGTTCTCGGCGTCGCCGTCGGATGGTTCGAGGTTAATCCGGTCCGGGCCGAGATGCTGAGCTCCGTCGGGAGCGAGGCGCACCAACTCCTCTCGAACTTCCCGGACTCGCGCCTCGTGGTGGAGTTCGACTACCAGGCGTCGCAGGGACCTCCCCCTGCATCGGCGATCTCGATCCTCGAGCAGCGCATCAATGCGACCTGCGGGAAAACGGCGCTCTCCGTCGAGGAGCACGGGTTCTCGTCGACGCAGGGGTCGTTTTCCGAATCGGATCTTCTGTCGGTCGAGTCGAGCGTCCGTCACGTATGGCCGACCCCCGGGACGATGGCGGTCGCCTACCTCTATCTCGCCGGATCGTACGCTCCCGACAGCTCGACCATCGGGCTTGCGTACCGGGGGAGCTCGATCGCGGTCTTCGAGGGAACGATCCGGACGAACGCCGGAGGCTCGGCGTCGGCCGGCGTCGACACCACGGTTCTCGTCCACGAGTTCGGTCACGAGCTCGGCCTCGTCGGAATTTATGGAGCCGCGCCCAACGAGGACGCGAACCATCCGTATCACTCGAACGACTCGTCCGACGTCATGTACTGGGCCGTCGATTCCACCGCTCTGCTCCTAGGAGGGATCTTCGGTGGAGCCGCCCCGCCGACTCAGTTTGATGCGGCGGATCTTGCCGACCTCGCGAACGTGCGCGGCGCGATCATTCCCCTCGAGGTGATCCCGATCATCGGCACTTCGTTGGCGGTCGTTGGAGCCCTGGCGCTCGCCGTGTGGGGCCGTCGGCATCGACGCTCCTAGGGTACGGGGGTTGCTGGTACGGGCCGAGGCGGAGCCCGGTCCCTCCCCACGGGTTCGGGGGGGTTGCCCCGCGAGGGGGTACGGTTATCGCTCGACCGAGCGTCCTCGCGCTCCGAGATGGCGGCCCAAGGTCCCCCAGGATCGGAGAGCGGTGTTCCTCCCCTTGCGAAGGCTCCGAGGGGACTGTTCTGGGCCGGGCTCGTCGAAGCGCTCCTCGGGTTCTTCTCCCTCATCGGAGGGGTGGTCCATATCTTCCTCGGCGTCGGCGGCCTTGTGACGGCGAGCGGTCAGGACGTCAACCTCGGCGCCATCGCGAACGTCCTCGGCGATGTCCTGACCGTCGCGGGGCTCGCCCTCGTCGCGGGGGGGATCGGGCTCATCCTGCGCGCCCGATGGTCGTGGATCCTCAGCATCTCCGTGCTCATGGTGGGCGTGGTCGTGAGCGTCGTGGCGCTCGTTATCGGTTCCGTGGCGGCCGTTCCCTCCCTTCTCGTCGCGATCGTCCTCTTGGTCTACCTCAGCTTCGCGGACGTGCGAACCTACCTACATCCTGTCGAGAGCTAGGCGGGGGGGCGGGGGACCGCGGTCGTCCTCTCCGAGAGTCTTACCGTATCCTCCGCGGACGGAGCTGAAGGACGAGGATGGCCCAGCCGTAGGCGATCCCGACGAGGATGAGGGCGCTCCCGAGCGAAAGGAAGGTTGTGAGAACAGCCGGAGCGACCGCGCAACCTGCGCAGCCCGCAGGCGGGACATCGCCCCAGAGCAAGGCGGCGAGAACTACCACGATCCCCGACGCTGCGAGCCAGGTGGGCCTCCGGAAGGGCGCGTCGTACGTCGCCACGGAATCGGACGACGCTGGAAGAGGAGGTTGCTCATGATGCCTTCGAGGTCGTCCGGATCGGCGGCGCCCCCCAAACTTCGAGCCGAACAGCCCCACGACCCATCGAGAGGATCGCGTTCCGGATGCCGCGGGGCTACGAGGCGGGGACCGAGTTCAGAACGGACGGATCGGCCCGGCGCGAGACGCTCCGCGTCAAGACCCATTGGCCGAGCCGCACCAGGACGTAGAGGCCGAAGACGAGGCTCGTGATGAAGAAACTCACCGGATACGGCTCGTACCAGGCAATGAAGAGCCCGAGCCACGTGGCTGCGAGTGCGACGCCGACCGAGATGCCGATCGCGTACCGGGGCCGGTTCGAGAGGCGGACGGCGATGGCGGCCGGCGTCACCAGGAGCGAGAAGATCAGGAGGACGCCGACGACCTGGACCGCCATCGAGACCGCGACCGCGACGAGCAACATGAAGATCACATTGAGACCGAGGATCGGCATGCCTTTCGCCTCGGCGACGTCCTCGTCGAGCGCGGAGAACAGGAGCGGGCGATAGACGAGCGCAAGAACCACCAAGAGGGCGAGGAAGGCCACGAACGTGCCGAGGACGGCGTCGGCGCTGATCCCGAGGATCTCCCCGAACAGGATGGAATAGGTCGCCGTCGCGACGCCGCCGCGGTAGAGGTTGATGAAGAGGAGGCCGAGGCCGAGCGCGAAGGCGAGCACGGTGCCGATCTCCATGTCGCGGTGCGTCGCGCGCTTCCCCAGCACGGCCATCGCCGAGCCACTGAAACTCGTGAACAAGAGGAGGCCGAAGACCGGGCTCGTTCCGACGAGCACCGCCCCCGCGGCGCCGGCGAACCCTGTGTGGGCGAGCGCATGCGCCGCGAAGGAGGACCGGCGGAGGATCACGAGATAGCCGACGATGCCGGCGATGATCGCGATGAGCGTTCCCGCCTCGAAGGCGTTCACCATGAACTGGTAGCGCAGCATCAGAAGGACGTCGCCGATGAGATCGGGGCTGAAGTTCATGGGACCCCCGCCGAGTGACCGTATCCTCCGGACGCCTCCCCCTCGTGATGATCTTCGCCACCGCCGAGTTCGCCCTCGGTGTGCTCCTCGCCACCGACGATCACGAGATGGCCGCGCGAGTCCCGCAGTACCTCCACGGGGAGCCCGTAGAGGCGGCTCAGCCGCTCCGAGGTCAGGACCTCACCAGGCGCGCCGCTCGCGACCTTGCCGTTGGCGACATAGATGACCTTGTCGAGATACGGAATGAGCGGATTGATGTCATGGGCGACGAGGAGGGCCGTGATCCGATGCGAGCGCACGACGCCATGGATCACCCCGACGAGTTCCCTCGAACGCCGGAGGTCAAGGTTGGAGAGCGGTTCATCGAGGAGAAGCAGCTCCGGGGTCCCCACGAGGGCCTCCGCGAGGAAGATCCGCTGGAGTTCCCCGCCCGAGAGCGCGCTGAGCGGACGGTCGGCGAGACTCCTCGCCCCGACGGCGTCGAGGGCGCTCCAGGCCGCCTCGCGCTCGACACGGCCGGAGCGTGGGAACCCCCAACGGTGTCCGGAGTGGCCGAGGCGCACGAGCTCGAAACAGCGGACGTGGGTCTCGAAGTCGATCGCGTGGCGTTGGGGCACGTAGCCGATCTTCGGACTTCCGCGCTCGGGGGGTGCGTCGAAGACGCGGAGGCTCCCACGCAGGGGTGGCAGGAGGCCGAGGAGCAGCCGGAAGGCCGTCGTCTTGCCGGCGCCGTTCGGGCCGATGACCGCGACGAACTCTCCGCGTTCGATCGTGAACTCGGCGTCGCGCCATACGACGTTCTCCGGGGGATAGCCGGCGTCGAGCCCCCGCGCGACGACGACAGGCGCCGCAGCCGATGGAGATGGGGGAGACCGCGCGCCGAGCACTGCGGAGCTCACTGTCCGAGGGCCTTCTGGTTGAGGGCGTTCTGGAGTGCGAGGAGCTCCGCCTCCATCCAGACCTCGAAGGAGACGTCCGGGGGCTGGATCGTCTCGGTGACGGCGACGATAGGGATGTTGTGCTGGGCGGCGATCGCCTTCATGTTCTGGGTGAGGGGCGTTACGGTCTGCGCGTTGTAGACGAGGATGCTGACGTTTCCGCCCTCGAGCTGATTCTGGAACTGCGTGACGCTGGGGGCCGGGGGGTCGTTTCCCTCAGCGACGGCGTCCATGAAGGCGACCGGAGAGATGAGGTTGAGGCCCGTCGAGTTGGCCAGGTATTGGAAGATGCTCTCGGTAGAAGCTACGGGCGTGCCCGAGAACTGCCCGCGGATCTCGTTTTCGCGTGCGTACAACGGCGCGAGGTTGGCGGTCAGGGTGGCATACTGCTGCTGATAGTACGGCGCATTCGCGGGATCCAAGGCGGTGAGATCGGAATACATGGCTCGCACCGTCGCGTTCAGGTACGATGCCCCATACCAGAAGTGCGGGTTGTCCCCGGGTTTTTTTCCGAGGACCTCGGCCACGTTCAGGACGATCTGATTGGGGGAGTTGCTCGCGGTGACGAGCTTCTGGCACCAATCGTCGTAGCCTGCTCCGTTCTCGACGACGAGCTTCGCGTTCGCGATCGCCACGGCATCCGACGTGTTGCTCTCGTACTCGTGGGGATCGGCGTTCGGATCGGAGACGATGCTGAGGACCTGAACGTGCGATCCCCCGAGTTGGGCGATGAGGCTACCCCAGAAGTTCTCGGCGGCGACCACCGGGAGCGTGTGGTGGGAGCCGGGCGAGGAAGCGGCGCCGTCGAAGGTATGCACGGCTACGAGAGCGCCGGCGGCGACGAGCACCGTCGCGAGGAGCCATGCGAGGGATCGCCGCGAG
>JAKIWU010000089.1 GCA_022749905.1 Thermoplasmata archaeon | reverse complement strand
GCCGCATGCTCTGCCACCGAGGTGCGACGACGACCGTAGCGGACTGGGTTCAACCCCGAAAGATCGTTATCATCTCCGGCGAAGCGGGCCAGGTCGGAGCCACGACCGCGAGGTTTCTCGTCTCGGTCCTGCTCGCGCTCGTCGCGACCGAGCTCCTCGCGCGGCCGGTGCCGACGAAGACGTTCCTTCTCCTCGATGAGGCCCAATGGTACGGTCACGAATCCACCGCCGAGATCTTTCGTCTCGGCCGTCGCGCAAATGTCCACCTCTGTCTGGCCACGCAATCCCTCGCCGCGCTCCCCGAGGCCGTCGCGGAGGCGGCGCGCACCAATGCCGCAGATCTCCTCCTGTTTCGTGGTTCTCCGGAGGAAGCGAGGGAGTTTCACCGCTGGAACCCGGCGGTGACCGAGGACGGGCTCCTCTCCCTACCGCGGGGTGTGGCCATGTTCCTCTCGGGGAAAGGGGAGCGGACCGGCCAGGTGACGATCGCCCCGTGGCGCTCCCGCGAACAGTCGGGCCTCGGGCTCGCAGCCGCGCGGAAAAACTCGCGAGCCCACTGGGTCACGGCAGACCAGGGAGCGGTCAGCGAAGTCCCGGAAACCAGGGCGGATGCTCCCGATCCGTCAATGGTTCGGTCAGGAACTCTCGATCTCCTGATCCGCGTCCTGCGGGTCGGGCTCTCGGAAGGGCCGCCGGGGGGAATCGTGAGCGTGCCCCTGCAGCTCCTGCGGGAGCTTGTCGACCCTTCCGGCGAGGTTGTTCGTGCCGCCGGTCGCTTGCTGGCAAACTCAGGGAGCTTGGTGGACTCCCGGGACGGACCGAACGGTCGGATCTGGGTGGTCCGGGACGCGGGACTCGAGACGCTACTCGAGGCAGAGATGGACTCGAAGATTGCGGAGCACGCGCGCACCGTTTGGCGTGCGTTGTCGGAGCGTTCGGGAGATTCCGAGGTCTAACATGACTTATGTGCTAGTTGCCGCCTTCTTCACCCTCAAGGATGGGTAGGCCATCGAACGCAGATCCCTCCCCGAAGGATGTCCCCCGGGAGCGCTGCGTTACCGGGATCGAGGGCCTCGACCACATCCTGGGCGGAGGGATCCCGAAGGGCAACATGGTCCTGCTCGCCGGGCCCGTGGGCACCGGGAAGACCACGCTCAGCCTCGAATTCCTCGTGCACGGCGCCGAGCGCGGCGAGTCTTCGTTGTTCCTTTCGGTCACGGAGGCTTCGAACAAGCTCATCGAAAATCTGAGCTCCTTCGACTTCTTCCGCAAGGACCTCATCAAGTCGAACAAGCTCGTCTTCGTCGATCTCCCGATCATGTACGAGCGCCTCGGGCTCGACCATGAGGAGCTCACGGTCGAGGATATCGAGCTCCTCACCCGTTCGGTCCTTGACCTCGTGGAGAGCGTCGGGGCGGATCGCGTCGTCCTCGATTCTCTTACCTCGCTCGGCTACCGCATCCGACGCGACGAGCGCATCCGCGACTTCATGCTGACCCTCGGCCAGGGGTTGAGCCGACTCGGGACCACCACGCTTCTGGTCTCCGAGGTAGCTCCGATGGAGGGCCGCTACTCGAGCCACGGGGTCGAGGAGGCGGTGGTCGACGGAATTATCCTCCTCGGGAACGCTTCCCGCCAAGGGGACATCTTGAGGGTCCTCCAGGTGGTCAAGATGCGGGGGACGGCCCACTCCCGATCGCAGTACGTGATGGAGCTCACGCCGCTCGGCCTGCTCATGGCCCCGCATCTGAAGGGCAACCGCGCGCAGGGCGGGTGATCGGGTGGAGTCTCGGGTCGAGATCGGCGAGCGGATCCGGAAACTCCCGGCCGCCGCCGCGGCGGCGGTCCGGCTGAATCCCCGGGAATACGCGGACGACTACTTCGCGGTGCTCAACGCGACGCTGAAGGAGTCGAGTGCGGACGAGGGCGCCCACACCATCTACGTGTCGGTCACCAATCCGGCGGCGCTCGTCTGGTCGATCGCTCAGGCGCTCGACGTGCCACCGGAGAGGCTCTCGTTCGTCGACGCGATCAGCCACACGATGATGAACTTCCGCGACCCGCTCCCCAACGCGGTGTACATCGAGAGCCCGAGGATGCTCGAGACCATCATGCTCCGGGTCGAGTACCTCCTCCGTCTCCACAAGGCGACCCGCACGACCCTCGTCGTCGACTCGGTGAACTCCCTCGCGATCCACAACCCGAAGGAGCTCCTGAACGAATTCTTCCACATCCTCGTCAACAATCTGAAGAGCCGCCAAGTGCTCACCCTGCTTCTGATCGTCTCCGAGGACCCCACGAGCGACCTCGACCAGATGCTCGGCCTGATCGTCGACGAGACCGTCGACGTTGTCCGGGCCCACGGCTAGGGGACCGCATGGGCGCCGCACCCCCCACCGTCCTCGGGCTCCCCGAGCTCGACCGGGACCTCGCCGGCTGCCTCCCCAAATCGTGGCTCGCGCTCCTCCTCGGTCATACCGACGCGGAGACCTCGCTCCTCGCGAAGCAGTTCGCGCGCACCGGCACCAAGGAGGAGCCGGTCATCTACTACACGACGCACGAGAGGACCGAGGAGATCCACACGACCATCGAGCGGATCGGCGGCGACCCCGACCGGGTGCGGATCGTCAATCTCTTCGAAGAGTACTCGACGACCGTCCTCGCCCGCCGGCTCGAGATCTCGAAGTTCCGCGAGCGGGGTCTCACGCTCGAGGATCTCAAGGCCGACACGGGGAATCGCCGCGAGCGCAGGAGCTACGATCTCGCGAACCGCGTGCTCTCCGATTTCGCGCAGATCGAGGGCCCGTTCCGCGTCGTCTTCGATTCGCTCGACTTCCTCCTCGAGGTCCTCGAGCTCCCCGAGGTGATGACCGTCTGCCGCGAGGCGCGCCACCAGGCCCAGCGCCACGGCGGACAGGTCCTCGTGGTCCTCCATAGCGAGATCCACGAACGCCGGGTCTCGGGACTCCTCGAAGAGATGGCCGACATCGTGACCGAGCTCACCACGATCCCGATGGGCACGCGCTTCGAGCACCAACTGTCCATCCGCAAGGTGCGCAACCATCCGGAGCAGCGCCGAGTGCGGCTCCTCACCATCGAGAAGAACGGGTTCGCGCTCCAGCCGGCCGCCGGCGCGTGAACCGGACGCCACCGCATCGCCCTCTCGCCAGCGAACGGTTAATACGGGCCACCGGCTCGATTCCCTCGGAGTTGCCGATGGAGGACGTACTCATCCGTACGCACGAGACCGTCTCCCTCAAGGAGCCCATCCTCGTCGCGGGCCTCCCCGGGGTCGGCACCGTCGGCAAGCTCGCCGCCGACTACCTGCGCGAGCAGCTCGGCACGCGCCCGCTCGCGACGATCCATTCGAAGTTCTTCCCGCCCCAGGTGTACGTGAACGAGGAGGGGCTCATCCGGCTCGTCTCGAACGATCTGAGCTACCTCAAGGCGAAGAGCGCGAGCGATCACGACCTTCTCATCCTCGGGGGCGACTACCAAGGGATCAGCCCCGAAGGACAGTACGAGCTCACCGAACGGATCCTGAACTACTGCAACGCGCTCGGGACCCGCGAGCTCTACACGCTCGCGGGATTCGCGCAGGGGCACGTGGTCGAGAAGCCTCGCGTGCTCGGCGCCGCGACCTCGCCGGCGCGGGTCGAGGCGATGAAGCGCTTCGGGGTCGTCTTCTCCCGCAACGACCCCGGAGGCGGCCTCATCGGAGCGAGCGGGCTTTTCCTCGGCCTCGGGCGCACCTTCGGCATGGAGGGTGTCTGCCTGATGGGCGAGACGAGCGGCTACTTCGTCGACCCGAGGAGCGCCGAGGCGGTCCTGAAGGTCCTCACGAAGGTCCTCGGCGTCCAGATCGACTTCTCGGCGCTCGAAGCGAAGGCGAAGGAGATCGACCGGATCGCGCAGAAGATCCAGGAGGTCACCGGCGAGGGCCGGACCTCCGAGCCCTCGAACCCGTCTCGGGAAGACGTCGGGTACATCGGCTGATCCGGGGCGGCCGGTCGAGCGCGCGGACGCCATGGTCTCCCGCTCCGAGAGCACACCTCCCACCGCCGGGCTCACGGCGGAGGAACGCGTTCGCGAGGCCGCGGTCCTCACGAACCTTGAGGACGCGGCCCGTCCCTCGGGGATCCTCCGGTTCGATCAGTTCGTGGAGATCGCCCTCTACGGCGGCGCGGCCGGATTCTACACGCACCCGGGGGTTGCCTTCGGGCCGCGCGGAGCGTTCTACACGGCGCCGGAGGTGTCGGACCTCTTCGGTCGAACGCTCGCGCGCCGCATCGCCGCCGAGTGGTCACGGCTCCGCGACTCCGACGCGCTCACCCTCGTCGAGGCGGGGGCGGGGGACGGGACCCTCGCCTGCCAACTCCTGCGCGCGCTCGCATCGCTCCTGCCCGGAACGGTCTCCGTTCGATACGTCGTGGTCGAGCGTTCGGCCATCCAACGCGCCCGGACGATCGAACGGCTAAGGTCCCTCCCGATCCCGGCGGGGTGGACGGCAGAAGGGTTCGGTACGGTCGGCGCGCTCGGACCGTTTCGTGGGGTGCTCGTGGCGAACGAGCTCCTCGACGCCGTGCCGTTCCGACGATGGATCCGACGCGCTGAGTCGTGGCAGGAGCTCGGGGTACGCGTGACGGGAGGACACTGCGTCCCGATCGAACTCGACGGTCCACCCACGCAGCCCGGACTTCCCCCCGAGGCGGAAGAAGGCTCGATCTACGAGGTCGCCGCCCCCGGAGGGACGTTCGTCCGTGAGATCGGCGACCACCTCGTCGAGGGCGCGGCGATCGTGATCGACTATGGGGCCGAGGAGGGCGAACTCGTGCGTGCCCGGCGGAGCGGGACCCTCGCCGGCATCCGAGCGCACCGCCCTTCGGATCCCCTGGCTCACCCTGGCCTGACCGACCTCAGCACGTTCGTGAACTT
Source organism: Thermoplasmata archaeon (assembly GCA_022749905.1). GTDB lineage: Archaea > Thermoplasmatota > Thermoplasmata > Lutacidiplasmatales > UBA184 > Lutacidiplasma. The sequence continues at coordinate 825 of JAKIWU010000089.1, read as the reverse complement.
CACGCGGCTGCGCGCGTCCGCGCAACGCTCCGGCCTCACGGTCCGTGCGGACCGGTCTCAGGCCGAAGCGCTCGTCGCCTGGGGGATCGAGGCGGAGCAGGCTGAGGCTCTGCGCGCGGCGCCCACCGCCGAGGCGGAGGTCCGCATCCGGCTCGCGGTCAAGAACCTGCTCTTCGGATTCTCGAACTTCCGGGTGCTCGAGCTTGGACCCGCGGCGACGGTACCGCGGGCGGGCTAGGTTGGCGGTTCGCTCAGGCGGATCGCTTCGGCGATCTTCCCGTCGATGAGGATCCGCGCCACCGCCTCCGGCAAGGAGAGGAGGTCCTCCTTTCCGAGAGCGATCGTCTCCGCTCCGATCTCGACGGGTGGGCTCTCTTTCAGAATTCGCACGACCATGGAGCCAGCAGGGGCCGCGACCTTCGGGGGCGGGGTCGAGGGATGGTCCACCCTGACCGGGGCGGCGGACGGGGTCCTGTGGGGTGCGGCCGGAGCAGGACCGGTGGGCTCGAGGAACGGAGCCACGGACCCGCGGTGCGTTCGCAGGACCCCCACGACGTCGTCGAACAGAGTACGCTCTTCGGGCAGGGCGTTCGCGATCTCCTTCGTGCCGCCGATGCTCGCCTGGAACGCCTGCGACAAGATCTTCGTCATGCGGGCCTCGATGACGTCGCGTGCTACCTGGCTCGCACGGTGGAAGGTCTGCCGCGCGAGCTCGCCCTTGCGGCTCGACGGATTCTCGCGGAGCTCCGCCTCGAACGTTGAATGGATCTGCGGGTCCTCATCGGCGTATTCGATCTGATGGCCGCCCAGCTTGAGGTCCACATC
>JAKIWU010000088.1 GCA_022749905.1 Thermoplasmata archaeon | reverse complement strand
GGATGGACGATCTGCTGGATCAAATTGAACACCGATCCGAAGCGCGCGATGACGAACGCAGCGTTCTCCGGGAGGATCCGGATCACCATCCGGACGTCGACCTCGAGCTGGAAGCCGTCCTTCGACGTGACCTTGAGCTGATTGAACTTGAAGAACTCCACCCCGGCGCGTGCCTCGTCGGTGAGGTACGGATAGTCGGACCGATCCTTGGTCGGAGCGGCCGACGGGCGGCTCATGCTCGGTGCGCTGGGCCGCTCCGAGCTCGCCCAATCCACCATGATGGCACTCGTGGGGACGAGGTAGGCGGTGAATGCCTTCGTGTTCAGGTTGTACTTGCCGGGGGCGAGCGGATTGCGCCAGATGCCGCGCTTGTTCCGATCGGAGGTGAGCAGGCTTTCGACCTCGGCGGTCAGGGTCTGGTCGAAATCCGGCGAGGTGGAGACCGCTTGCGGGCGGTCTTGGGGACGATCGAGCTCCTCACCGACGTTCGATCGGAGGACCGCGACGAACCCTGGGGGAACTTCGTAGGTGTCGACGACGCCGACCTCGAACAGGAGAGCGTTGACGTAGTAGGTCCCCGGCTGGATCGTGTCGACCTGCGGACCACGGTATCCCCCACTATCGAGGAACGCCTGGCCGTCCTGGAAGTAATTGTGATCGCGGGCATGAGGGAACCCCGGCGCCGGGCCCGCCGTAGGTCGCGGAGCGACGAGGAGCTTCGAGGGTAGGGGTCGGCCGTCCTGCGCCGTGACGAGCCCCACCTTCCCCGACTCGATCTGGATGGCGTCTTGGAGCGCCGGAGCGAACAGACGCGTGTTGATCCGGTACCGGCCCGGACGGAGGAACGCCACCTGCGGACCCTTGAATCCGCCCTGATCGAGAAAGCGCTCGCCGTCTTGGAACTGGTTCGATTCGATCTCGTCCCCCAGCCGACGACCGGAAAGGAGGGGTCTCCCATCGATCGCCTCGAGGGTGGCGATGTTGTTCGGCCCCACCTCGATGATCGGGACCTTCGTCACGGTCCAGATGATCGGCGCTCGGAAGTAGAGTCCCGGGACGAGCGTGGCGGCCTGCACTCCGATCTGCCCGTGGCGCGCGATGACCTGGCCGGGGGGCATCCGCCGACCCATCAGCCTGCGTGTGACGATCCCGACCTGGTTTTCGTGGACCAGATAGAGCCCCGAACTGACGAGCGCGAGGAGCACGAGCCCGCCGATCAATCCGACGAAAACGAGGATCGTGGGGTCGACCATGGCCCCGCGATTCGCAGGGGCGATTTACCCTCGTCGGACCCCCAAAGGTCTCGGGCCGGGCGATTCGGAGCAAGGGTCCGTCCCGCGATTTCGGAAAGGGTCTGACCGTGGCTCCTTCCACGGTCGACCCAGGATTATCCCTGCGACGGCTTCCGGGTTCCATGCCTAAGCCGGCGTACCTCCTCGTCCTGTCCGATGCTGATCCCGTGGCGTCGGCGGTTCGAGAGCGACTCGCGACCGGGGAGTCTACCGGGGAGCAGGTTGACGGGACCCCGCTCCGCCAGCTTTCCCCTTCGGTGCTCCTCCTGCGGCGCGCAGGATTGCATATCCATGACGACCACCTCGACCGGCGGCTACCGGTTCGCCTTCAGCAAGTGCGGGTGGCGATCGTGTTCCCTTCGGTTCACCGCAGCGAAACCGGGATTCGTTGTTTCACGTGCCACTCGCTCGGGAACTTCTCCGCGGAAGCGAGCGTGGGCGGTGAGCCGCGACGCCTCGTCCCCGCCGCTCCCCGCCTCGCCACCGACGCGCTCCGAAGGCTCCGTGATGCCGGCGAGGCTATCGGCTTGCCGGCAACCTTCGAGGCCACCCACCACGGTCCCGCCCTGGACCTGCCCGCGGTGTTCGTGGAGATCGCGACGGAGCCAGAGACTCGTCCCGATTCTGAAGCGGTGCGGATCCTTTCTGGGGTCCTCACCGAACTCGTAGAAGACGCGGCCGACAGGATCGCCGTGGGAATCGGGGGAGGTCATTACGCACCGCATTTCACCGACATCGCCCTCGAACGACGGTGGGCGTTCGGTCACATCGTTCCCCGTCACGCCCTCGAGGTCGAACCCATTGTCGCGGCACAGTCGGCCCTCGCAGCGACGTCCGGAGCCGAGGGGCTGATGTTCCATCGAGCGGCCGACGCCGCGCTGCTGCCCGGGATCGGGCCACGACTCCGTGAAAGTGCGGCAACCCGTCGGGGATAGGAGGCTAGGACCCGTCCCGAAGCATGGACTGGAGCGACCCGAGCAGATTCACTCGGGGGTGGAGCGCCGGCGGCCGGGCCGCTGGAACATGATCGCGCCGCTGCGGTAGACAGCCTTGCCGAGTCGGACGTTGGAGACCGACGCGACGTGCGGCGCACGTTCTGCGAGCATCATGCTTTCGACAATCTGCCGGAAGAGCGCGCTCTGGTTGATCTCCGGGTGCCGCTCGAGGAACGCGTTCTCCTCGGGCGTGATCGTGATGTTCTTGCGCAGCATCGACAACGAATCGCTGGGGCCACGCTGAGGTCCAGGCATATTCCTCCGGAGCGGCAAGCGTGTATTTATGCGTATTGGGATTTCCAGGCTAACGTCGAATCAGACCGTCGGGCCAACCACGATCGTCGCCGCCCGGGTCGCGTCGAACGCGATCTCCGCGGCGCGACGCACGTCGGAGGGACGAACCGAGCGCAGGATGCCGGGCCACGCCCGGTAGAAGTCTCCCGGGAGCCCGTGGTAGGTGACGTCCACCGCGAATTCGTGGGCGCCCGAGGTCGTTTCGAGGCCCAGCGGGATCTCGCCGATGGCGCTCGTTCGGATCGCCTCGAGCTCGGCCGTCGAGGGGGGCGTGTCGCGGATTCGATCGATCTCGGACTCGAGGAGTTTCAGGACCTTCGCGGTCCGCTCGGGCCCTGTGCCCGCCTGCACGAGCCAGTGCCCGCCCCACCGCATCGGCTCGAGCTCGCTCGAGGCGTGATAGGCCAGTCCGTGCGCTTCACGGACCTTCTGGAACAAGCGGGCGAGCAGGGGACGGCCCCCGAGGATCTCGTTCGCGAGGTACGCCGCGGGATAGACCTCCGAACCCCGGGCGATCGACGGACCGCCCATCCGAATCTCGACCTGAGCACGCCCGGGCATCGCGATCGGGGGTAGCGCTCCGGTTCGGGTCCGCGCGGTCGGAAGCTGAGGGAGTTTCGGGCCTCGTCGGCCCTTCAGCCCCGCGAACAGGCGATCCGCGGAGCGGGCAATCGCTTGGAGCGGCCGGGCCGAGGTGACGACAAGGAACGAACCTTCGGAGGAGAAGTGGTCATGATGGAAACGCGCAATGTCGGAGCGACGAATCCGGCCGATCGAGCGTCGCGAGCCAACGCCGCTCAGCCGATACGGATGGCCGGGGGGGAACACCGCCCGGAAGAGCTCGCGCTCGGCGCGGCTTTCCGGCTGCGACGTCTCCCGAAGTTGGCGTTCGTAGAGCTGTCGGCGAACGCGGTCGAGGTCGGCGGTTCCGGCCCGGGGGGCGAGGACAACGTCGGCGAGGATCGCCACGAGCGCCTCGCTCGAGGCGCGAGGACCCCAAACCGTCACTTCGGCCGATTCCGGATGGCAGCTCGTGCGGAGCGTCCCCCCGAGGCGATCGAGCTCACGAGCGAGTTCGATTCGGTTCCGTCGTCCGGCCCCGCTTGAGGCAAGGCTGCTCGCGAGGAGCGCGAGGCCCTCGGAGCCGGACGGATCGTAGGCGTAGCCCGCGGGAGCCACGAAAGTCGCGGCGATGCTCGGTGCAAACGCGGGAGCGGCTTGACGAGCGACCACGAGTCCGCTCGGACGCTCGGACCGTTCGATGACTAAGGGGTCGGACACCTCAACCAGCGCTCCCGTCGCCGGTGGGGTCGTACCCGACGACGACTCTCGAGGCACTCTCGAATAGTTCGCGCGCGGCCACCTGCACATCGGACGCGCGAACGCGGAGGATGGCCCGCAGGAGGGCGCGCTCGAAGCCTTTCGGTCCGAGCATCGCGAAATAGCCGAGGCGGAACCCCGTGGCTCCGGCTCCTTCGTAGGCGAGCTCGGCTCCCCGCCGAACCTTCACGCGGGCGTCGTCCATTTCGCGTCGGGTCACCCCCGCGCGTGCGATCCTCTCGGTCTCGCGGAGCACGGCTTCTTCGAGTCGCTCGAGGGTGATCCCCTTCGCGGCCTGAATGTCGATCGTGAACGTGCCCGGGTGGATCCGTGGGCTGAAGCTGCTTGTGGCGCTCACGGCGAGTCCCGAATCCACCAGGGCGCGATACAGGCGGGCCGAGGGGTGCTCGCCCGAAGAACCCCAAGGGCGACCGATCCGGAACAGGGCGGTCTCGCCCCCGAGGATCACGTCAAGCATCGCGATCGCCGGGATCCGACGATCCGCGATGCCGGGCTGCCGCCACCCGATCGTCAGCGAGGGTGTCGAACCGGGACCGGAGAGCCGCGCGCGCCGCTCGCCCGTGGCCGGCGGCTCCTTCGTGGATACCGTAGGGTCCTCGCCGGTCCGAGGGAGGGGACCGAATCTGCGGCGGATGGTGCGGGTAACCGCCCCGCGGTCGAAGCCTCCCGCCACGACCAGGACCGCGTTCGACGTACCGTAGAACCTGTGGTAGTACGCCGCGAGATCCTTTTGCGTGAGCGCCAGGATGTCCTCCGGATAGCCGAGCGGGCTCCAGCGGTAGGGGTGCCGGCGGAAGGCGAGTTCGTCGACCGTCTCGCTGACGCGGAACTCGGGCCAATTCTCCGCGCCTTCGCGCTCGGAGCGGATGACGGTACGTTCCCGGGTCACCTCGGCTGGAGCGAGGAGCGCTCGGGTCATGCGATCCGCCTCGATGCGGAGCGGGATTGCGAGGTGCTCCCGGGGCACCGTCGAGAAGTACGCCGTAAAGACGTTGCCCGTGAACGCATTGAGGCGGCCCCCGACACCGATCACCGCCCGGTCGATCTCGCCCTTTCGGTACCGTGGCGATCCAAGGAACAGCATGTGCTCGACCCAGTGCGATGCACCCGTCACGCCCGGCCACTCGTTCTTGGAACCGACGCGATACCAGACCCAGACGCTCACCGTGGGGCTTCGCGGCGTGGGCGCCAGGATCACCTCGAGACCGTTCGGGAGGCTGAACCGATCGACCAACCCCGACCGCGACATGAGTACCGGAAACTCTCCGCGGGGAGCGGACCCGGCTACTAATGCTCCGCACTCGGAGTCGCCATCGCCGTTCCGTCGAGGGCAAGGGTTATCGACCGACGCCCGCCATGAACGCCCCGTGCGCCCGTATCTTCAGCTGATCCGGGGCGGCAACGTCCTGGTCTCGTTGGGGGGCACCGTGATTGCGGGACTGGCCGCGCGCGGCGCGGGCATCCCGTTGCAGACCTCCCTCCTCGGGCCGCTCCTGCTCGCGGGACTCTCGACCGGCCTCGTGACCGCTGCGGGCAATGTCCTCAACGACCTCGGGGACCGCGACTCGGATCGCACCAACCACCCCGACCGCCCCCTCGTCACCGGTGCGGTCTCGATCCGGGCGGCGCAGCGCCTGACGATCGCCCTCTTCGTAGGGTCCGGCCTCGCGATCACACCCATCATCCTAAGCGCCCCGTTGCTCGCGGTCATCTGGGTTGGAGCTCTCGTAGCGCTGCTCTCCTACGAGTTCCGGCTCAAGGCGGGCGGACTCGGCGGCAACGCAGCGGTCGCGTTCCTCACCGGCGCGGTGTTCCTCTACGGTGGTGCCGCCGTTGGAAACGTCGCGGTGGTGCTTCCGTTCGCGCTCATGGCGTTCGCAGCCACGCTGAGCCGCGAGATCATCAAGGACATG
>JAKIWU010000087.1 GCA_022749905.1 Thermoplasmata archaeon | reverse complement strand
GACTCGAGGCCGACCGAGAGCCCCGTGATGACCGTCGGGCCGGCTCCTGCCTGGGCCGCCGCCGCGATGCGACGGACCGGTCTGTAGCTCGACGAGGTGTAGTAGTCGGTGATGAGAACGATGAGGACCATCACCACAAGGCCGAGGACGGTGGCGACGAACACGCCGCCGCTGCCCCCCATCAGGAGTTGATCGAGCGCATACAATCCGACGATCCCCACGAGGGTGGTGGCGGCGAGGCCCTGGTAGAGTGCCCCCATGATGGTCCCTCCGGCTCGCATGCGGACGAAGAGCGCACCGACGACCGTGGCCACGATCGCCCAGGCGCACACAACGAGGGGATAGAGGATGGCATTCGGGAAGAGGAGCGAGAACGACGGCGTGGCGTTCCCGATCAGGAAGGCGAGCAGCATCGCGGAAACGGCCGTGACCACGTAGGTCTCGAAGAGGTCGGCGGCCATGCCGGCGCAATCCCCAACGTTGTCGCCGACGTTGTCCGCGATGACCGCGGGGTTGCGGGGATCGTCCTCCGGGATCCCCGCCTCGACCTTGCCGACGAGATCGGCGCCCACGTCGGCGCCCTTCGTGTAGATTCCACCACCAACCCGGGCGAAGAGGCTCATCAGGGAGGCACCGAACAGGACCCCTACCATCTCGAGAACGTTGCCGCCGAAGGCTGCGTAGAACCCGACGAGCTCGAGGAGCGCAAGGCCCGCCACCGACATCCCGGTCACCGAACCTCCGCGGAACGCGTAGGACATCGTCGCCGCGAGGTTTCCGGATCGCGCCTTCGCCGCGGTGCGGACGTTCGCACGGACCGAGACGAGCATCCCGACGGCCCCCGCGAGCGCGCTCCCGCCCGCGCCCGCGAGGAACCCGAGGGAGAGCTTCCATCCTTCGCCGATGGGGAACGCGATCGCGATGAGGATCGCGAGCACGATCGCGACCGCGAAGACCGCAGTGTATTCGCGCTTCAGGAACGCGACGGCGCCCTCTCGGATCGCGGAGGCGATCGAGCGCATGCGCTCGTCCCCTTCATCCTCGCGGAGCACGAGGATCGTCTGGATTCCCGCGTAGCCGAGCGCGAGGAGGCTTGCGAGCAGAATGAGGATCTCGAGGGTACCTGCGGAAACGTCCATCGCGCCCACCCCGGGTGGTTCGGGGGCGGTTCGACTCGGACGGTATTAATCTGCTGGGGGCGCGGCCGGCGGCCCGTCTGCCCCCGCTCCCGTCGAAGGGCCAGCCTTGGGAGGCGTGCTGGGGATCGAATCGCGGCGGGGGACTCTCGGTTTCGGCTTCGGGTCGGACGTACGGCGCGGAGGGGGGCGGCGCCGCCGTACGAGGACCACGACGAGGACGACGAGCAAGACCACGACCACTCCGAATCCGATCAGAGCGTCCGTGGTCTCCGAGAGGGTGAAGCCCGAACCCGATCCGGTGCCGTTGTGCCCGCCGGACGTGGAGAGCACGTCGACCGTGACGGGGTTGCTCCGGGCGAGCATTCCTGCGGCGTCGGTCATCGTCACGGTGAGCAGTTTCGTGCCGCTCGTCGTCGGCGTGTAGGTCAGATTCCCTCCGGAGACCCCCTGGGTGATGGGAATGCCGTCCTCGAACCACGCGAACCGGTCGGGGATGGTGCCCGGGGAGGTCTGCGTGGTGAGCCCGATCGAGGAGCCGACGTGAACGGTCGGGATCGTTGCGCTGGGCCGGACGAGCAGGATCTCCACTCCCGGGGGATCGGAGACGTCGAGCCGGAGCGTATTCGCCGAGATCGCACCGGTGAGCGAGTCGGTTCCATTGAGCGTGATGAAAAAGACGCCGCTGAAGGGAGGCGTGTAGTTGATCGTAAGCGGACACGCCCCGGGAGGGTTGATCGGGTTGCCGCTCGCGAACCAATGGCACACGAATGGACCTTGGCCGCCCGAGATGGATGCCCTCAGCAAGACGCTCTGAGAATTGTCGATACCCTTCACGGCCGCCGTGACGGCTGCGGTGGGGTCGGGCAGGATCGTCCAGTTCACCGCCGGGGAGATGGTGTAATCGCCGAGCGAACCGGTAGCGGTGACGCTCACGAGGAAGGAGCCGTTCACCGTCGCGGCGCAGGTGAGGGAGGGGAGCCCAGGGTTCCCCGGGCCACAGCCGTTCGGCAGGTTGAGCCAATGGAACGTGAACGGCGCCCCCACCCCCAACGCTGTCGCGGTCAGGGTCTGTGCCCCATGGACGTCCGTGAGCGCCTTCGCGAGCCGAATGGCGACGCCGTCCACGAACGTGGCTTGATTCGTGGTGACCGCCGCACGATCCGTTGCGAGGTCGGCTGGGGTGAGGGCCGCCACAAGGAGGTGCCGGTACCAGACCGTGAGGGGAGTTTGGACCTCGGATGAGGCGTACAGCTTCGTCGTGTTGGACCAGAACCAGTAGATCTTCAGGAGCTGCGCGGCTGCCGGGCTGATCAACTCCTCCTGGCCCTCGTAGCTCCCATTCGCACTGACGTTGTCGTTGCGGCTTGCCCCGCTGACGGTGTTCGTACCTGCGGTGGAGCGCTCAACGTCCGTGCGCGTGAGGTTCCAGTTCTGGTGGAAGCTCAACATACGATAGGTGATGTTCTCATAGATCGGGTACCCCCCGCCGGTGGTCGAGGTGACCACGGCGGTCTGGTTCACCTGGAATTGGATCGAGGGGCGGCTCGTCGCGTTCACCCACCCCTGACCGGCAGGGGATGAGAGCCGCTCCTGGAACTGGGTCACGGCGCGGACGTCGATCCCCGAAGTGCTCGCGCTCGCGTTCCCCGAGCTTGTGAACTTCCCATCGAACGTCTCGTTCGTCCACGACGCCGCGATGATGTCCCCCGCGGAACTGTGGAGGGTGCTCGCGAAGGAGTACGCGTCGCCCGCATGTTCAGTTTGGCCGCCCATGGACCCGTTGCTGTACGAGACGACGGGGGCCGGTGCGGCGTTGAGCGTGGCCCCGCTGATCGCGGGGCTGGTGTAGAGGAGCAGGGACGCCGCGACGAACCAATTGCTCCCGTGCCCGAGGCCGGCGATCGAGGCGTTCAGGGTGTGCGATCCCTCCAGGAGCCCGAGCGCAGCAGTGACGTCGACCTGGTACGGCGGATCGTTGACCGTATACGCCGCGGTCACCGGATCCCAGAGGAAGAGATCCAGGCCCCCGGTGTTCACGAACTCGAAGGGCTGGACGGTCGCGAGGGGCGCGCCGTCAACGGAGACCCGAACCGCGCGGTAGGCAGGGAAGGTGCTGTACCAGAACTCGTCCGCGCCGCTCCCGGAAAAGCCGTACGCATAGAGCTCGAGGGTCGCATTCGTGACGTTCGTCGGTACGGTCACGCTCGCCGAGGCGGCGAGGCGGCTCGCCGAGAGGGTTGTGAACGGCCAGACCGGGACGACCTGGTTCGGCTCGGGCGGCGGTGCGTACCCCGGGGGGACCGGATAGAACGAGAGACTGAGACTCGTGTAGAAATGCCCCCCGACCGTCGCGGCTCCGAGGACGAACTGGAAGACGGCGGGTTGTTCGAAGAGTGCGGAATACTCGGTGAGATCCTTCAGAACCGTCCACTGGTAGAGCTCCGGCGTTGTGCCGAAGAGCACCGGCACGCCGTCGACCATCGCGTGGAACGACGAATCGTAGACCTGTCCCTGGACCGAGCCGGTGTAGTTGAGCAGAATGAGGGCCCACGGTCCCGCGGGCGCCGTGACATTGTAGGTCACACAGCAGGTCGAGGGATCCACGATCTGGGTCGCCATCACGAAGGTCGTCGGTACCGTGGAGGGAATGTTCGGCGGGGGGGTTTCGAGGATGTCGGAAGATGTCGCCGACGCCTGCGGATGGATCGTCACGGGCGCGGAACGAGCGGCCAGTTCGTGGGACGAGGAACGCGGGGTCCCGTGCTCAGCGCTGGGCATCGCCGATCCAGCAACTGACCGGGCCGGTTCTGTTTGAGCAGTCGAACCCGTTGGTGAGGGCGAGAGGTGGTTGCTGATCGTGGAAGCTGGGAGGCCCGGGAGGACCGCAAGGAGGGCTACCCCGAAGATGATTGCAAGGACCGTGGGACGGGGGGCACGCATCGGCTACCGGAGCCGTCGGTCGATACATATGCCCTTCTCGGGCGGGAACGGCCCCTCGCGGAGCGAAATGCCGGCGCGCCGTCCTGGCGACGCGCCCGGGCCGTCGGGACCTATGGATCGAAGGACCGCGTTCGAACCTTGGTCACGATCTCATCCCGGGCTGCTGCGCGGGCCATCGAGGTCTGGCCTTTGACGCCCCGCTTCCGGAGCGCGACCGTGCCCGCCTGGGCCTCGGTATCGCCGAGCACCGCGATGTACGGGATCCGATCCATCTCGGACTCGCGCACGCGCTTCGACAGGGTATCGGCGCTCCCGGAACTTTCGGCGCGCACCCCCGCTCCGCGAAGTTCCTCCACGAACGCGCCGGCCGCACCCGCATTGCGGTCCGTCACAGGGAGGACGCGGACCTGCACCGGTGCGAGCCAGGGTGGGAGCTTGCCGGCGCAATGCTCGAGCAGGACCCCGAGGAACCTCTCCCACGTCCCCAGGATGGTGCGGTGGATGACGATCGGTGTATGGAGGTGCCCATCCGCCCCTTGGTATTCGAGGCCGAATCGTCGAGGGATCTGGTAGTCGAGCTGGATGGTTCCCGTTTGCCACGGCCGACCGAGGCTGTCCCGGATGTGAATGTCGATCTTGGGGCCGTAGAACGCGCCCTCGCCGGGCGAGACCTTGTACGCGATCCCGGATTCCTTCAGGACCTTCTCGAGGGTCGCCTCCGCTCGGTCCCACTGCTCCGCATCCCCTAGGAACGAGGCGGGGCGAGTCGAGAGCTCGTAGGTCCACGAGAGACGGAAGACCGTGAACGCTCGCTGGATCCAGGCAAGGAGCGAGCGCAGCTCGGCCTCGATCTGGTCTTCGGAGACGAAGATGTGGGCGTCGTCCTGGACCATCTCCCGGACCCTCGTGAGGCCGTGGAGCGTGCCGCTCGGCTCGCGGCGGTGGAGGGGGGCGAACTCGGCGAGGCGCAGCGGGAGCTCGCGGTAGCTCCGCGCGGTGGATCGGAAGATGAGCATCGAGCCCGGGCAGTTCATCGGCTTCAGGACGTAGGTCCGCTCGTCCACCTGCGAGAGGAACAGGTTCTGCTGGAAGTGCTCCCAGTGCCCGCTCGTCTCGAAGATCGACTGATCGAACATGAGCGGGGTACGAACCTCGTGGTAGCCGTCCTGGGCGAAATGCTCGGTGACGAAGCGCTCGAGCTCGCGGACCACGATCATGCCGTTCGGGAGCCAGAACGGGAAGCCCGGCGCCTCGTCCACGAACAGGAAGAGCCCGAGGCGCTGTCCGAGCGTCCGATGGTCCCGTGCCTCGGCCTCGGCCCGAAGCCGTAGGAACTCGTCGAGCTCCGCCTTCGTCGGAAAGCCCACGCCCCGGATCCGCTGGCGCGATGCGGCGGACGGACCCTCCCCGAACGAGACAGCGGAGAATCCAAGGATTCGGAGGCCCTCGAGCCAGCCCGTATCGGGGACGTGCGGGCCCCTGCACAGGTCCATGAAGGCGCCGGTGCGGTAGAAGGAGACGGGGGTTCCCTCGGGAACCTCTGCGAGGAACGCGAGCTTGTGGGGATTCGCGGCGACCATCCGCCGGGCTTCGGATTGGTCGACTTCGATCCTTTCGAACGGCTCCTTCGCGCGGATCGAGCGGGCCATCGCCTCCTCGATCTTGGGAATGTCCTCGGTGGTGAGCGGTCGGACGTCGAAGTCGTAGTAGAATCCGTCCGGTGTCGGCGGGCCCGCGGTGGGCAGCGCGGCGGGAATCGTCTCGACGACCGCCTTTGCGACGAGGTGCGCGGCCG
>JAKIWU010000086.1 GCA_022749905.1 Thermoplasmata archaeon | reverse complement strand
CTCTCGGCGACATTTCCCCTCGATCAACTGGCTTCAGAGCTATTCGCTCTACGTGGGCGACCTCGAACCCTGGTATCGCGCTGAGCTCGCCAAGGACTTTGTCGCGCTGCGCCAGAAGGCCCTGAAGGTGCTCCAAGAAGAGGCCGAGCTCCAAGAGATCGTCCAGCTGGTCGGAGTCGACGCACTGCCGGAGCGGGAGAAGGGCATCCTCGACGTCGCGCGCATGTTGCGCGAGGACTACCTGCAGCAGAGTGCGTACGACGAGGTCGACACGTACTCCTCGATCCAGAAACAGTACCGGATGCTCCGTGCGATCCTCTCCTTCGGCGACAAGGAACAGGAGGCGATCGTCGCCGGCACAACGGTCGGGGCGATCCAGAAGCTCCCCGTTCGCTCGAAACTGTCCCGCATGAAGTGGATCCCCGAGAAGGAGATCACCGGACAGTTCGATAAGATCGAGGCGGAGCTCTCGAGCGAGCTCGCCCAAGCCGCTCCGGGAGCCGCCTAGCGATGGCGACGACGAAACCCACACGGAGAGCGACTCCGGCCCTCCCTCTCGACTACCGAACCATCGATCGGGTCTCGGGCCCGCTCCTGTTCGTACGCGAGATCGAGACGGGGGCCTACGGCGAGATGGTCGAGATCTCGCTCCCGGATGGGACGCGGAGGCTCGGCCAAGTGCTCGACTCACGGAAGGGACTCGCGATCGTGCAGGTGTTCGGCCCGACGATGGGGATGAACATCACCGGGACGAGCGTGAAGCTCCTCGGCGAGACCGCCCGCCTCGCCGTCTCCGATGAGATGCTCGGCCGCGTCTTCAACGGGCTCGGCGAGCCTCGCGACGGGGGCCCGAAGATCGTCTCGGAGACGCGCCTCGAGATCGTCGGGAACGCGATGAACCCGTACTCGCGCGAGGAGCCGAGCGAGTTCATCCAGACCGGCCTCACGAACATCGACGTGATGAACACGCTCGTGCGGGGCCAGAAGCTCCCCATCTTCTCCGGCGCTGGCCTTCCGCACAACCAGATCGCGGCCCAGATCGTCCGGCAGGCGAAACTCCGTGATTCCTCCGAGGGGTTCGCCGTCGTCTTCGCCGCGATGGGGATCACGAGCGAGGAGGCCAACTTCTTCCTCAAGGAGTTCGAAGCGACGGGCGCTCTCGAGAGGACGGTCGTCTTCCTCAACCTGTCGAGCGACCCCTCGATGGAGCGAGTCATCACGCCCCGCATGGCGCTCACCACGGCCGAGTACCTCGCCTACGAGCGCGACATGCACATCCTTGTCGTGCTCACGGACATGACGAACTACTGCGAGGCGCTGCGTGAGATCTCGAGCGCGCGCGAGGAAGTGCCGGGCCGCCGCGGCTACCCGGGCTACCTCTACACCGACCTCGCCACCCTCTACGAGCGGGCGGGGAAGATCCAGGGCCGGAAGGGCTCGATCACCCAACTCCCCATCCTCACGATGCCCGCCGACGACAACACGCACCCGATCCCGGACCTCACCGGGTACATCACCGAGGGCCAGATCGTCGCGAGCCGCGACCTCCAGCGGCGCGGCGTCTACCCGCCCGTCGATGTGCTCGTCTCCCTCTCGCGCCTCATGAACCAGGGAATCGGGAAGGGGCGCACCCGCGAGGACCATCGCGGGCTCGCCGACCAGCTCTACGCGAGCTACGCGACGGGCAAGGACCAGCGGGCCCTCTCGGCGATCGTAGGGGAGGAGTCGCTCTCCGCGACCGACCGGATCTACCTCAAGGTGGCCGAGCGCTTCGAGAAGGAGTTCGTCAACCAGCGGCCCGACGAGGACCGAACGATCGACCAGAGCCTCGCGATCGGCTGGGACATCCTCTCCGAGCTCCCCGAGTCGGAGTTGAAGCGGCTGAAGCCCGAGTTCATCCAGAAGTACCGAACCGCCCGGGCCGCCTGAGGCGACCGAGACCTCGATGGCGAGCGAGGAGATCCGGCCGACCCGCCTGGAGCTCCTGCGCACGCGCCGTCGGATCGTGCTCGCGAAGAAGGGATTGAACCTGCTGAAGCTCAAGCGCTCCGCCCTCATCGCGGAGTTCTTCCAGCTCTCAAAGGAGGCGCTCCAGCTGCGCGGCGACCTCCAGGCGCGGATCGCGCGCGGCTACGAGGCGATCCGGATCGCCGAGATGGACGTCGGCCCGATGCGGCTCGAGAGCATCTCGCTCCTCCTGCCCGCGCTCGCGCAGGTCTCGGTGGGGACGAAGAACGTCATGGGGGTGAAGACCCCGCGGGTGAACACGGGAGGCTACCGCCCGATCCCCGAGACCGCGCTCCTCCACCTCCCCGCGTCCGTCTACGAGTCGGTGCGCCACTTCCAGGCGATCTACCGGATCATCCTCAACATCGCCGAGAAGGAGAACGCGCTCCGCCGCCTGCTCAAGGAGATCGAAAAGACGAAGCGGCGCGCGAGCGCGATCGAGAACGTGCTGATCCCGCGGCTCCAAGGGACCGTGCGCTACATCAAGTTCCGGTTCGACGAGCTCGAGCGCGACGCCTTCTCGATGCTGAAGACGGTGAAGCGCAAGATGGAGGAAGCGGCGGAGGCGGATGTCGCTGCCTAGCGAGCGGCCGTTCAACGCGGCCCAGCGGCGGTTCCTCTGGGTGATGCGGCTCTCCATCCTCTGGAAGATCGCGGCCCTCGCCACCCTCGCCTACCTCCTGGTCCGGTTCGGGGTGATCTAGCGTGACCGCCGCTGCGCCCGCACCGGCTCCGCCGCCGGAGGGCTCAACGCTCCTGCTCCGCCAGGTGAAGGAGGCCGAGAACGACTTCGACCGCCGCCTTGCGAGCGCGCGCACCGAGGGAGAGCAGAGACTCGCCTCGATCCGCAGCGAGACCGAACGGGCGATCGCGGAGGCGCGCGCGTCGGCCGAACGGGGCTACGAAGCCGCCTTAGAGAGCGCGCGTCGCTCGGCGGAAGAAGAGGCCGAGAGCATCCTCAGCTCTGCCCGCGAGCAGGCCGAGACCGCCTCCCGAGAGTTCGCGCGCGCCACCGCGCTAAGGCCGACGGACATCCTCGATGCCCTCGTGAGGGGCATCCTCGACGACGATGCCTAGGTGATCCTGTGACGTTCCTGCGACCGCTCCCCATGGCCAAGGTCGGCATCGTGGGCTTGAAGGAGGACCGCGAGCTCCTCCTGAGCGTCCTCCACGACCTTCGCGTGATCGAGGTCGAGCCGATCGGCCCGGAGGCGCTCCAGTTCCTCGGACCCGAGCACGGCAGCGAGCGCCAACGGGCCGTCGGGGACACGCTGATCCGTCTCAAGGGCCTCGTGAACGCGCTCCCGCCGGTCCCGGTCCCGTCCCCGAGGACCTACAAGGATCTCGACGACGTTCTCGCCGCCGCCCGGACGATCCCGATCGATGGCGAGGTCGGGGAGCTCAAACGCGAGGAGGACCGCCTCACGAGCGAGCGGACGACCCTCGACGACCAGGCCGAGCTTCTCGAGAAGTTCTCCTTCTACCGGGACCGGCTCGAGTGGCTCTCGGCCCGCCATCTGCTCGCCTTCTTCGGCGAGGCAGACCTCGACGACTTCGAGCGGCTCCGCACGGTCCTCCCGCCGGAGCAGGGAAGCATCCTCGTCCGGGCGACGGGCGATCGCATCCGGTTCCTCGTGGCCGTCCGGCGCGAGAACGCGGACGCCCTCGTGCGCCTCGCCCAGGAGACGCACGCCGATCTCGCCCAGGTCCCCGAGCTCTCCGGGACGATCGCCGAAGAACTCCCTCGGCTCGGGGCGAGGATCGCGGCGATCGACACGAGGCTCGCGGCGATCCGCCAGCGCCTCGGCGAGATCAGCGCGGCGTGGTTCCCGACGCTCTCTTCCCTCGAAGAAGCGCTCGCGATCGAGAATCGGAAGTTCGAGCTGTGGAACCGGTTCGGTGCCGGCGTCCGGACCTTCGCCTTGGAGGGCTGGATCGCGAAGCGGGACCGGCCACGCCTCGAGGCCGCGATCGAGCGCGCCGTCGGGGGTCGGGCGGCCCTCTACGATCGCTCCACGAACGAGACCCCGCCCACCTTCATGGAGAATCCCCGGGGCGTGCGCTTCTACGAGTTCTTCATCCGGTTCTACTCCCTCCCGGATGCCGGCGAGTGGGATCCGACCTGGATCTTCGCGATCGCCTTCCCGATCTTCTTCGGGCTCATGCTCGGCGACGCCGGCTACGGCCTCGTCATCCTCCTCGTCTCGCTGTGGATGCTCGCGGGCTTTCCCGGGCGGACACGGCTTCCGAAGAGCATCAAGAACTTCGTGAAGCTCATCATGCCGCCGAGCGCGATGCGCCAGCTCGCTTGGACGCTCCTGCCAGCGTCGGCGATCGCGATCGGACTCGGCGCCGTGTTCAACACGTTCTTCGGCTTCCCGTTCCTCCCGGGCCCCGCGCTCCTCGACCCCACCTCGACCCGTGGCCTCCCGAAGCTCCTCCTCCTCTCCGGCTACATCGGCCTCACGATGGTCACGGTCGGTTTCGTCCTTGGTGCGCTCAAGGAATACTTCCACCACCACTATCGCGGCGCCCTCGCAAAAGTCGGCGGGATCGCGTTCGCCTGGGGGATCGCCACGATCGGGCTCATGATGCTCCGGGGCCAGACGTACTGGCCACCGACCGCGGGCCCCTGGGTCACCCTAGGCTTCGCACTCCTCGGCTCCGGCGCCGTCCTCCTCTTGTTCGAGGGGTTCCAGGGGATCATGGGCCTCATCGAGATCGTGAGCCACATCCTCTCCTACACCCGGCTCGTCGGGATCCTCCTCGCCTCGGTGATCCTCGCGTTCGTCATCGACCACGTCGCCGTCGCGGACTTCCAGTCGGGCAGCGTTGTGTTCTTCGTCCTTGGACTCTTCATCCTCGTCGTAGGCCAGATCTTCAACCTCATCCTCGGGGTCTTCGAGCCGGGGATCCAAGGAGCCCGGCTCATCTTCGTCGAGCAGTTCTCGAAGTTCTACTCAGGGAACGGGCGGCCGTTCCGGCCGCTCGGCTCGGTCCGGAGGCACACCCTGTCGCCGTTCGCCGGCTCCTCGCAGGGCGGGGCGGCCGCGCCGGTACACTCGTCGACGCCACCGCCCGTCGGGGCCCCGACCCCGTAGGGTGGGATCCGATCGAGCCCGTCAGCCGATCCGCGGGGAGACGAGGAACGGCTCGACCTGGGCTTCGGTCACGCCGTAGACCTTCCCGTAGACGATCCGGCGCAGGTCGGAGCGTTCGGCCTCGGCACGGAGCAGGTACGTGGTGAGGATCGCGAGCGAGAGCGGGTAGGCCCGCATCCGTCGCACCTCGCGCACGACGCGGTCCCGGAGGAGCGCCGACTCGAAGCCCGTCAGGCTCTTCGAGGCTTGGTAGGCGGGCAGCCCTTCGTGGAGCACGGGGTACCGGGGAGCGAGCGCCGTGGCGAGCTCGGGCACCGAGCGTGCTTGGTAGAGCTCGGGGATCGCCGCCGCGCCGAGCCCGCCGCCCTCCGTCCAGCGCGCGCTCACCTCCTCTTGTGCAAGCTCGGCATCCTTCGCCTTCAGGAGGAGCTCGACGTTCCTCTCGTCGATCTCCGCCTTGAGGAACTCGCGCACCACCCACTCGTCGCCCTGGAAGTACTTCAGGCTCGCAAGGAGCCGCGCGTAGTAATCGCGTTCGAGGGCCTGCGTGAGGGTGAAGACGTCGCGGGTCCGGACGAAGTTTTCGACGAGCGGCAGGAGGACGGGGCCGTAGCCGAACTTCACGAGGTAGTTCACCGCCGCCTCCACCGTCGGTTGGCCGATGAGCGCCCGCAGATCGTCGAAGGTGAGGGCGCCGGCGGCGACGCCCGCCGGAAGTTCCCTCCAGGAGACCAGGCCAAGTTCGGTCACCTGAACCGGACGGCCGAGCACCATCCCGCCGAGG
>JAKIWU010000085.1 GCA_022749905.1 Thermoplasmata archaeon | reverse complement strand
GTCGGTGCCACAGACGCCCGCTTCCACCATGTCGACGCCGATCTCACCCCGGCCCGGTGCGAGTCGCGGGGTTTCCACAAGTTCGACGCCCGGTTTCGGTGGACGCACGACGATGGCGCGCATGCGTCCCGACCCCTACAGGAAGGGCTTGAGGTCGGGTTCGATCGGAGCGAGCGCCGATTCGACTTTCGCCTTCTCCACGTCGGTAAGGGGCCCATAGGGGGCTCGATACCCCACCTCACACCCGCGAAGGCGCTCCGCGAGGAACTTGTCGACGCCCGGAAACGGCCCCGCACGGATCACTCCGACGAGGCCGTCGACGATCCGCTGCAATTCGACCGCTCGGTCGCGGTTCCCCGCGAGGGACTCCGTGACGAGCGCGTGGGCGAGCTTGGGGACGATGTTGGCCGTTCCCATGACCGCGCCCGGGGAACCGGTGAGGAGCGCCTCCGCGGCGAGGGCGTCGTCTCCCGGAAGGACCGGGAACCCTTCGGGAGCTCCGGCCTGGAATGCGTGCACGCTCTCGATGGTGCCCGAGGTGTCCTTGATGCCGTCGAGGATCTTGTCGCGTGCGAGGTGGTGCACGAGCGCGGGAGGAAGGGCGTACCCCACGAGGGATGGAATGTTGTACGCGAGGAGCGGCATCCGCGTCGCCGCCCGGATGGCCCGGTAGTACTGCTCGATCGCCTCGGCGGTCGGCCGAAGGTAGAACGGCGGAACGGCCACGAGCGCCTCGGCCCCGAGTTCTTCGGCTTCGATCGCGCGCTCCACAGCCTGAGGTGTTGAGGGAGCGCCGCAACCCACCCATGCGTCCGCCATCCGGCTTAGGCTCTCGATGACGGACTCCAGAACGATCGCACGCTCGCGATCTCGCACGCTCGGAAACTCGCCGAGGGAGCCGAGCACGAAGATGTGGTCCACCCCGGCGTCGCAGAGCTGGTGGGTGAATCTCGAGTTCTTCGCCGCATCGATCCCTCCCGTCGCGTCGAACATGGTTGGGATCGGGGCGACCAGCCCGCGGAGCATCCGTCTCCCGAGAACCCCGCGTCTTAAGGGGTTGTGGCCATGCACGTCCCGTGCGGCGATCCGCCGGCGAAGAAGCCAGCGGTCCCCGTCACGGATCCGGCACCGTGCTCGGGATCGATGAGGCGGGGCGAGGCAGCCTCATCGGTCCCCTCGTCGTTGGCGGATTCCTCGCGCCGGCGGACGCCGGTGCACGCCTTCGGGAGATCGGAGTGCGGGACTCCAAGCTCCTCTCGCCGGTGCGACGCGACGAGATCTTCCGACGCCTACCGGAGCTTGGGCGGTGCTTGTCCGTCCGCGCCTCCCCCCCTCAGGTCGATGCGCAGGTCCGCCACGGCTTCCTCAATCACCTCGAGGCCAAACTGTTCGCCCAACTCATCGTGATCGCACAGCCCGATCGTGTCGTGGCCGACGCGTGCGATCCGAACGAGAAGCGATTCGGTGCGGAGCTCCGCAAGCGAGCCCGTGTGGACGTTCCGATCGATGCTCACCACCACGCGGACCTCGACGACCCGATGGTCGGCGCCGCATCGATCGTGGCCAAGGTCCTCCGCGATCGCGCCGTCGCGCGCCTTCGGGCCCGGCTCGGCGGAGAGATCGGCTCCGGCTATCCGTCGGATGCCCGCACGATCGCGTTCGTCCGTTCGGCGATCTCCGGGGGTCGCCCGGCGGGGACGTGGCTGAGGAAATCCTGGCGCACGACGGAAAGACTAATACTCGAACATCGGGCTCCGACTCTGGAGAGCTTCTCGAAATGATCGAGGAGACGCTCGCGGGCCTCGTGGACCGCTTCAATCGGCACGCCGAGAAGACGCCGGCGGTGCGGGAGGAGTTGAAGGACATCGCCCGGACGATCGCGATCCACATTACGGACGAGAGGAACTACGCGGTCGACCTCCTCCACGGACGCCTCACCAACCTGCGAACCGGCGCGGACGGTCGTGCGGACCTCACGATCACCACCGATCAGAGGACGTTCGAGGGCCTCGTGAAAAAGGAGATCGGCCCGATGAAGGCCCTTGTGACCCGAAAGCTCACGATCGAAGGAACTCTCGAGGACAAGCTCCTCTTCCGCAAGCTGCTCTAGGAACACCCGGGCCGGCCCCTCGCCGGGCAGACCGAGCCGACTATGGGAGGAACACGCAGGCGGAGACGCAGACGCCGTAGTGGTCCATGGGGATGACGAGCTCTTCAGTGCGATAGTGGATCCTCCGCAGTTCGACGCCACGGAAGTGGGCGATCTCCTCCATGCGCCACTTGAGGAATTCCTTCAAGGATTTCTGCGTCCCGTGGAGGTGCCCTTCCGCAACGTAGCCGCCCTTGTCGTCGTTGCGGAATCCGTACGCGATGCCCGCGCTGATGACCTCCCCTTCGCCGCCGCCGTGTCGGGCGAGGACGCAGTGGGTGATCGCACCCCGGGGGAGGGGGAGCCGGTCCACCTGCCGAGCTCCTGTGGGGAGGATGGAGGAGACGGAGACGAGATTCTGCTCCCCGATCCCCGCCTGCAGGAGGGCGAGATCGAACGCGTTGAGCTCGCTCGTCTTGTTGATGCCCTTCCCGCTGGTGACGAAGAATCGGGTGGGGACCGGGATGAGGGTCCCCGACGGCTCGGGGCGACGGGGCACGAAATCGAGGGAGCGGTCGTTCCGCTTAAAGGTTGGCCCGTTCGGCGGTGCGCGACCCGTCTAGACCATGATCGCGTGGCGCGATTGCATCGTTTCCTCGCTCTCGCCCCGAGCGTGGAGCACCGCCGCGATCAGGCTGTCCGTGAAACGGAGGCTCGCCGATTCGAAGAGGGTCCCGAGCGGCGCGAAGCGCTTCCGTTCGGCGTCCTCGGGAAGGTCGAGCACGATGAGGAGCGACGCCGCATGCGCGAGTTTCGACGAGGGGCGAGCGGTCACGACGATGAGTTCCGCCCCCTGGCGCCGGACGATGTTCGCGGTCTGGATCGAGGCATAGCTCTCGCCACGCCCAGAGAGGAGGAACGTTGCGTCGCCCTTGCGCACGATCGGCGTGACGCTCTCGCCGATGACGTAGGCCGTGATCCCCGCCTGGACGAGCCGCATCGCGAACGCGCGGCCGATGATCCCGGATCGTCCCGCGCCGTAGACGAAGGTGACCGGAGCCTCCGTCAAGATCCGGATGCAGCGCTCGATGAGCGCGGGATCGATCGCCTTCAGACTCTCGGAGACGCGGCGCCCGATGTATTCCTGGGCGTGGCGGAAGGTCTCCGCCCTATCGGTGGCGCTTTCGCCCATGGGATCCTCCCGACCCTCGCGACCGCGAGGCGGGACGGGGTCTTGGCCGTTCCGAGGGCCCAGGCTTCTTCGAGGAGGAGCGCGGGTGCGACGGACCGGCTCCGCGCGCAGGGGGAGCCGCCTTCTTGACGGGAGGGGGAGGCGGGGACGTGGGCGGGTGCCGCTTGGCCCACCGACGGCTGAGCGCCCGTTCGTAGAGGAGTTTCATGTACATCGCGTCGTGCTCGAGGAGCGGCGAGCTCGAGATCACCGTCGCGTCGTACTCCCGCTCGGCGACGACCTCGGCGATGGTGTCGAACTTGAGCTGCCCTCGCTTGATCGGGGTGAGCCGGAACTCGCCGAGCCCGTAGAGCTCGACCCCCGAGAAGTTCGCGTAGAGGTCCCCGCCACTCGCCTTGACGAACTCCTCGACGATCGGTTGGAGGACGCCCGGCTTGTCGAGGGGGATCTTCTCGCGGGCAGCGAGATGCGGCAAGTTGAGGACCGGCACGACGCCCTTGACGCGTCGCGCGAGCTCGAGCACCTCCTCGCGCGATCCGAAGATGTCCGGATGCCCGCTCGGCTCGACCCCGAGACGTACGCGGCCGCCGGAGAACTCGCGGAGCCACGCCGAAAGGTCGGTCGCGATCTGCGTCAACTCCTGGACACTGTCCCCGCGATCGCCGCCGCCGTAGAAGCCGAGGTGCGTTACGGCGAGCCTCGCGCCGAGCCCGTCGGCGAGAACGCTGGCCCATTGGATCTGGCGCATCGAGCGCTCGCGCGCCTCATCGCTCCCGAAGAAGTCGACGTAGTACGGCGCGTGGAGCGTGAGGTCGACGTCGAGGGCGCGGGCGAGGTTGCGGGTCATGTCGAGGTCGGCGAGATCCTTCGCGAGACTCCACGTGAGCGTGGTGAGCGAGTCGCGCCGCTTGAGAGGGTTCTCCAGGGCGGGCCGGGTCGGCGCCGCCATCGGCTCCTCGCTCCCGGCCTCGACCACAAGCTGGAGGGGCAAGGTGCGAGCCGGCTTGCCGACCTCCTCGTCGAGAACGACGCGCGTCAGCGGGTTGACCTTGATGAATTGCACTTCCATCGCAGTGAGTCCGAGGTGGTGCGCATCCGAGATCCCGTCGCGCAGCGTACGGCCCTTGCAGGAGAGGGGTATCCCCGCAGGCCCAAACCGAATCACGAGAAATCGACCCTCAAAAAATCTGGCGGGACCGCGTCAATTCGCGGGTCTATATATGGCGTCCCGGGAGCGCTTCGCCGCCACGAACCGGCACTCCGGTCCGCTCTCGATCACGCGTCCGTTGCGGGCAACCGTGAGGAGTCTCTGGCTCAGGCTCCCGCCGACCGGCGCCACGAGGCGTCCGTCGGCCCGGAGCTGATCCCGCCACGCGGGCGCGATCTCCGCGACCGCGCAGGAGACGATGATGGCGTCGAACGGCGACGCACCGGGCGCGCCCCGCAGACCATCGCCTTGCTCGACGCGGACCGTGGTGCCGTAGCCGAGCTCGTCGAGGATGCGACGCGAAAACGCGACGAGACCCGGCTCCACCTCGATGCCCAGCACCCGTCCCTTGGGCCCGACGAGGTCGGCGATGAGGGCCAGGAGGTAGCCGCTCCCACTCCCCACCTCGAGCACCGAATCGCCGGGGCCGAGCGACGCTCGCTCGAGTTGGAGCGCGACCATGTGCGGGGCCGAGACGGTCGCCCCTGGGACCGCGAGAGGGATGGGCTCGTCCTCGTAGGCGGCGCCCGGCGGGGCGAGCGGAGCGAACCGATGACGGGGCACACGCTCCATGGCGCCCCCGATGGTCGTGTGCTCGAGTCCGAGGGCGCGGACCATGGCGAGCGCTTCGGCGCGGCGCGAGAGATCGATCACGATCCCGTTTCGGAGCGAGGGCGGAATCCGAGTCCCACGAGATAGAGCTCGGAGGATCGCTCGCGGGACGCCGCCGGCTTTGTCGTTCGGAGCGAACGGAACGCGGGTCGCAGCTCGAGGGCGAGCGCCTCGAGGAGATCCCCTTGGAACACCTTGGCGACGAACGCGCCACCCTCGTTCAGGACGGTCGAGGCAAGTTCGAACGCGGCTCGCACGAGGTCGACGCTCCGGGCATGGTCGGTCGCATACGCCCCGCTGATCCGGGGGGACATGTCGGAGAGAACGACGTCGAACCGCGCAGGACCGAGGCGCCCGAGGAGACGCGCATCTCCGACCCGCATCCGGACGACTTCGATCCCATCGGCCGGCTCGATCGGCCTGGGATCGACGGCGACAATCGTTCCGGATCCTCCGAGAATATCCCGAGCGACGAGGGACCAGCCTCCGGGGGCCGCTCCGAGATCGAGCACCCGATCGCCCTCGTGAAAAATGGGGAACCGGCTCGACAAGGCCGCGAGCTTGAAGGCGGCGCGCGATCGGAGTTCCTCCCGCTGGGCGGCACGATAGTACGGGTCGCGGCGTCGCTCGGCGACGAATCTCCGGCCCATTCCGGGACGAGAGGGGGTTTTCAAATAACGAGGAGGAAGCTGTCGCTCGAGACCAACACACCGGAGCACGGGCTCTCGGGGGGGCGGACGCTCCCTCGAATGCCTCCAGGGGAGCGTAGGGCAGCCCCAGCAGCATGACCAGCGCACCACGCCGTCGGATACGAGGGACTCCCCCCGGGAGCGGCAGGGGC
>JAKIWU010000084.1 GCA_022749905.1 Thermoplasmata archaeon | reverse complement strand
CGACCGGTTCGCGCTCCAGCTGAGGGAGCCGTTCGTGCCCGGGGCGCAGCCGCTCACGCCCGTCGACATGGCCCCGAGGACCCTGAAGACCCTCACGCTCATCGCCTACCACCAGCCGATCCTCCAGAGCCGTCTCGTGCGCATGATGGGGGAGACCGCCTACGATGAGGTCCAGAAGCTCCGGGACGCGAGCTTCGTCCACGCGGAGCCGAAGGGTGCGACCGTCGAGCTCACGACGACCCATCGCTTCGCCGAGCAGTTCGGGATCGCCTCCACCCGCCCGGAAGAGATCCGTCGCTTCCTCGAGCGCAAGCTCGGCGTCGAGACCCCCGCCGGCCCAGCCCCCGACACCCCTCCGTCCGCCGAAGGCCCCGTGTCCCCGCCGAGTGTCGAGCAGCCCGAGACCACCCCCACGATCGGTTAGACCAACCGAACCGGCCGCCGAGGCCCCCTGTCGTTGGGCCACTGCGGCTCGTCGACGCTCCCCCGGGTCCCAGCGAGGTCTGCGCGCGTTCGCGCGAAGCGCACCCTCGAGCCGCAGCAACGAATCGTTATGCGGACGGGGCGGGTGAACCCGCGATGCCACCGCCATCGGGCGGGGAGCCCGGGTGCATCTTCTGCGCCATCGTGCATCAGCGAGAGCCCGCCCATGTGGTGTACGAGGACGACGAGGCGATCGCGTTCCTCGACCTCTACCCTCACACGCGCGGCCACCTGCTGGTCGTGCCGAGACGCCACGTCGATCGCCTGACGGACCTTCCGGAAGCCGAGTACGCGGAGTTCCTCCGCGCGATCTCGAACGTGTGTCGACGCGTGGACCGGCTGTCCCGCCACTATCACGTCTCGGTGAACCAAGGAACGCTCGCCGGACAGGTGGTCTTTCACCTGCACGTCCACATCATCCCCCGCTACAGCGAGGAGAACCCGTTCGCCGTCCATCCGAGAGTGCGGCTCGACGATACCGAGGGCCGCGCTCTCGTCAGCCTCCTGGGCGCGCCCTGAGGCCGATGGCGACCGCTCCGCGCCCTCCCGCCGTCGCGGGCCAGTTCTACGAGGCGGACGGGGCGAAGCTCGCGCATCAGGTCGAGGGTTGCTTCACCGATCCCCGAGGACCGGGCCGCCTCCCTCCGCGCCACCGATCTCTGGAGCGACGGATCCGCGCAGCCGTCGTCCCGCACGCTGGGTTCCAGTACTCCGGCGCCATCGCGGCGCGGGCGTTCTATGCCCTTTCCGAGGAGCGCTCCCCGTCAACGGTCCTTCTCCTCGGCGTCGATCACCACGGGAACGGGGGACCGGGAGCTCTGTCGGACCGCCCTTGGGCGACGCCTCTCGGGATCGTCCCGGTCGACCACGAGCTCGTCCGGGCCCTCGCGCGTGCTCCGATCACGATCGACGAGCATGCGCAGGCGTCGGAGCACTCGCTCGAGGTCGAGCTCCCGTTCCTGCAGTACGTCGAGCCCGCCCCCCGCATCGCGGCGCTGCAGGTGCGGTTCGGTCCCTACGAGCAGCTCCGGCAGATCGCCGACATCGTTCGCTCGGCGATCCGTGGACGGGACGTCCTCCTGATCGCATCGACCGATTTCTCCCACTATGTTCCCGCGGAGACGGCGCGACGGTTGGACGGTCTCGCGATCGAGCGGATCCGGGCGCGGGACGCCGAGGCCCTGTACCAGACGGTGGCGCGCGAACGGATCTCGATGTGCGGGCTCGCGCCCACGACGGTCCTCCTCGCGGCCCTTGCCGACGAACCGCTCGAGGCGGTCGATCTGGGCTGGGGTCACTCCGGGGAGGCGGCCGCGATGGGCGAGGTGGTCGGCTATGCCTCGCTCCTCCTCCGATCCGCGGTCCCGATCCCGAAGGCGAGCGCGTAGCCGCGCTTCGCCCTAGCCGGCGCGAGCTGGGGCCGCCACCCGGCCGAGGACGTACGGCAAGATGCCGCCGGTCCGATAGTACGCGAGTTCGATGGGCGAGTCGATCCGGCAGCGTGCGAGGAACGTGCAGACCTTCCCAACGGGCCCCTGGGTACGGACCTCGAGGTCGCACCCGGGTTCGAGGGCGCCTCCGGACGTACAGCCGATGGTGTAGATCTCGCTCCCCGTAAGCCCGAGCTCGGCCGCGCCTTCTCCCGGCTTGAACTCGACGGGCAGAACGCCCATGCCGACGAGATTCCCCCGGTGGATGCGCTCGAAGCTCTTGGCGATCACAGCCTGGACCCCGAGGAGGCGCGGGCCCTTGGCCGCCCAGTCGCGGGAGCTTCCCTGGCCGTAGTTCGCGCCGGCGAGCACGACGAGAGGTACGTTCTCGGTGCGGTACCGTTCTGCAGCGTCGAAGATCGTCATGGGGTCCTTCGAGGGGAGGTGCACCGTGAACCCTCCTTCTCGCCCCCCCGCGAGGACGTTGCGAAGCCGGACGTTGGCGAACGTTCCGCGGATCAGGACCTCGTGATTCCCGCGCCGCGTTCCATAGGTGTTGAAGTCCACCGGCGCAACGCCCTGGGCGATGAGGTACTGGCCGGCAGGGCTCTCCGCCGGGATCTCCCCCGCGGGGGAGATGTGGTCGGTCGAGACCCGGTCCCCGAGGAAGGCGAGCACGCGGGCGTCTCGCACGATCGCGCCGGAAGAGTCGGGCGCCGCGGGCGCAGCGAGGTCGAAATAGGGCGGGAGTCGGAGGTACGTGGACGCAGGGTCCCATCGGTAGCCTGCTCCACCGGCCGCGGCACGGAGCGCTTCCCAATGCGCATCTCCTTCCGTGATGTGGGCGTACTTCTCCCGAAAAAGCCCGGGATGGAGCGCGGACTCCGCGAGCGTCCGGATCTCTTCGTCCGACGGCCAGAGGTCCCGGAGATAGACCGGCGCCCCTCCGTCCGCTGTCCCGAGCGGTTCCCGCGTGAGATCGACGTCGATCCGACCCGCGAGCGCGTAGGCCACCACGAGCATCGGGGAGGCGAGGTAGTTCGCACGGACCTGGTTGTGGATGCGCGCTTCGAAATTGCGATTTCCGCTGAGGACGGCGGCCACATAGCCGTCGGTAGCCTCGACCGCCTTCGCGACCTCGGGCGGCAGAGGGCCGCTGTTGCCGATGCAGGTCGTGCAGCCGTACCCGACCACCTCGAAGCCGAGCTCCTCGAGGGGACGCAGGAGCCCGGCGCGCTCGAGGTATTCGGTCACGACCTTCGATCCGGGCGCCATGGACGTTTTCACATGGTGCGGGACGGAGAGCCCGCGCGCCCGCGCGCGCTGCGCGATGAGTCCAGCGCCCAGCATCACCGAAGGGTTGGACGTGTTCGTGCAGCTCGTGATCGCCGCGATCACCACCGACCCGTCCGGGACGTCGAGCACCCCTGTCGGAGTGGTGCGTCGCGGGTGCGCGCGGCGGTACTCCCCTGCCGCGTCCCGGAAGGACTTCGGCGCGAGGGCGATCGGAGTGCTCTCATCGGGATTTCTCGGCCCCGAGACCGTGGGCACCATGGCGGCGAGATCGATCTCGATCACCTCGTGGAACTCAGCTTCCGGTGCGGAGGGGTCGTGCCAGAGGCCCTGCGCCCGGGCGTAGGCTTCGACACGGGCGATCGTGGCCGCGTCGCGTCCGGTTCCTGCGAGGTACGCCGTGGTGGCGCTGTCGATGGGGAAGAGCGCCGCGGTGGCACCATACTCCGGACACATGTTCGAGATGGTGGCTCGGTCGGGGACCGAGAGGGTGCCGAGGCCCGCCCCGAAGAATTCCACGAACTTGTCCACGACCCCCCTCGCGCGCAGGGCCCGCGTGATCGCGAGGACGAGATCGGTCGCCGTGGCGCCCGCGGGGAGCTTCCCGATGAGCCGAACCCCCACCATGCGGATCTCGGGCAAGAAGTATGGCTCCCCGAGCATCGCGGCCTCGGCCTCGATCCCGCCGACGCCCCAGCCGAGGACGCCGACCCCGTTCACCATCGTCGTGTGCGAATCCGTCCCGACGAGGGTATCGGGGAAGGCCTCGAATCCGCCATCGCCCGCTCGACGGTCCACGACCGAGGCAAGGAATTCGAGGTTGACCTGGTGGCAGATGCCATTGCCCGGCGGGACCACTCGAAGGTGGCGGAACCCCTTCTGGGCCCACCGGAGGAAATCGTACCGCTCTCCATTCCTCTCGAATTCGCGGTCGAGATTGACGAGGAGGGAACGCCGGGTGCCGAAGCTGTCGACCTGCACCGAATGGTCGATGATGAGATCGACCGGGATCACCGGGTTGACCCGGTCCGCATCGAGACCCCGGGCCGCCGCGGCTGCCCGGACCGCGCTCAGGTCGACGAGCACGGGAACACCGGTGAAGTCCTGGAGGAGGATGCGCGACGGAAAGAACGGAAGCTCTCCCGTCCGCTCCCCGTGGGCAACCGCGACGATGGTCGACGTGGGGACGAGTCCCCGAGCCGCGTGCCGCAGCAGGTTTTCGAGGAGGATCCGGACGGTGGCCGGCCGCCGCGCAAGCCGCGCAGGGTCGAGGCCCGGAATCCTGTCGAGACGATAGATCGTCGAACGTTCGCCGCCCACGTCGAGTTCCGCGGCGAACGTGTGGGGGTCCGCGGAGCTCACGACGGCCCGAGCCGGGCGGGATTCATAACGCCAGCCGCGCGCGAGCAGCGCTCCAGCCTCGCGGCGGTCCGGTGCGTGCGGTCCGACGGAACCGGAGCGAACCGGTTCACTTCTTGGGGGCGAGGGCGCGGTGGACGAGAAGGATCGCGATGGCGATCATGACGGCGGCCCACACCGCGAGGCCCCCGAGATACACCCAGGCAGGATGGGGGTAGAGGTCCGGGGGGAACAGGTTCTCCCGCATGACGCTGACCGTGAGCGTGACCGGATTGTAGGTGGCGATGTTCTGGAGCCAAGGGGGCATCGTGCCCCACGGGTAGAGGGCATCCGACGTGAACAGCACCGGAAGGTTGAGCGCGTTGACGGCCGCAAAGTAGGTCTGCGGCTGCTCGAAGACGAATCCCATCGAGACGAAGAGCGAGGTGAACATCACGGCGAGCAGGGTGATGGCGACGAGGATCTCGAGGGCCCCCACCACGGTGACCGAGCTCGTGACGTCGAGGCCGCTGAGGCCGCCCACGTGCCCGAGTCCGATCGCAAGTCCGAGGACGAACAACGCGAGCAGGATCGGCTGCAACGCGCCCGCGAGGAGGCGCGCTCCGAAGATCGCCGACGCCGGGGCCGAGGTGGCGGTGATCCGTTTCAGGATCCCGAACAGCTTGTCGAAGATGACGTTCGCCCCGGTGAAGAGGGTCGCGGTGACCGCGACGAATCCCACCATCCCGACGGAGAAGTAGGAGAAGTAGTTCGGCGCCCCCAACAGTGCGAGGCGGAGGTACGCGGCCCCCCCTGGGCTCGACGTGAACAGGCGGCCGAGGTTGAACGCTTGCCCGAACAGGAGAAGGTAGAGGATCGGCAGGAGCAGGCCGGTAAGGATCGCCTGCGGGTTCCGCCGGAGACGGAGGAGTTCTCGCCGCGTCAGGACTTGGAGGGCTCGGAGCATCAGCGTTTCGCCCGCGCCTGGAAGCGGCGCATCATCACGGCGCGATCGGTGGGCGTGGGGCCCTCGTCCTCTCGGAAGGCACGTCCGGTGAATTCGAGGAAGACTTCGTCGAGGCTCGGGCGCTTCAGGGAGACGCTGGCGAGCCGGACTCCCGAGCTCGCAAACACTTGGACCAGACCCGGGATCAGCGTCTCACCGTTCGAGCTCTTGATCCGGTAGGTCCCGTCCTGGCGCTGGACCGCGCCCACCCCGGGCAGGGCCTGCACGGTCCCCGTCAGGTCGGTTTCGGACCCGGTCGTGCTCAGCGTGATCACGTCCCCACCAAGCCGGCTTTTCAGTTCCGTCGGAGTGCCCGAGGCAACGATCTTTCCGTGATCGATGATGGCGATCCGATCGCAGAGCTGGTCCGCTTCGTCGAGGTAGTGGGTCGT
>JAKIWU010000083.1 GCA_022749905.1 Thermoplasmata archaeon | reverse complement strand
TGCCCCTGCTCCGACCGACGGACTCCGTGAAATTTGTGATCGGCGATCGAACTGACTACCTCTATGCCCGCAAACTCCTCCGACACCACAAACTCCCGCAGATCATCTTCCAGCCCGTCTGGGGCACCGATGCCGGACGCATGGCCGACTGGGTCCTTGCGGACCGGCTGGACGTTCGCGTCCTCCTTCAAGAGCACAAGCACCTGTGGGGCGATGTCCCGGGCCGCTGATCCCGCCCCGTCGGATTCTTATTGGCGAGCCTCGATGGCGGCACGATCAAGCATGGGGAGCGAGGCTGCAGGCGCTCGGGAGCCCGTTCCCGGAATCGGCACACCGTTCGGCAAGACACGCTCCATGGCGTTTCCGCGGACCGTCCTCGCCGGGCACGGAGTACTGTCCGAGCTTGGCCGGTCCTGCCGGCAGTTCGACTTCGCCGACCGCGGCGCGGTCGTGACGGGGCCGAAGACCGCGAGCCTGGCGGGGGCGCGAGCGGGCGAGGTGCTCACCGAATCCGGCTTCCACATCGACATGATCGTTGCCCACGAGGCGACGATGGCAGAGGTGGAGAGGGTCGCCGGCGAGGCTCGGACCGCAGGCGCTCGCTTCCTGGTCGCGGTCGGGGGCGGGAGCAAGATCGATATCACCAAGGTCGCGGCGCACCAACTGAAGATCCCTTGGGTCAGCGTGCCGACCTCGGCAGCGCACGACGGCATCTCCTCACCCCGGGCCTCTCTCCATGACGCGGGGTCGATCGCCAGCATCTCCGCGACGGTGCCGATGGGGATCCTTGCGGATACCTCGGTGATCGTCCAGGCGCCGTTCCGCCTCCTCGCCTCGGGGTGCGCCGACGTGATGTCGAACGTGACCGCGGTGCTCGATTGGAAGCTTGCGACGCGCTTGCGGAACGAGGAGTTCTCCTCGACCGCTGCCACGCTGTCCGAGTATGCGGCTCGGGAGATCTCGGAGCACGCGGGCCTGATCAAACCGAACCTCGAGGAGTCCGTCTGGATCGCGATCCGCCCGATGATCGTCGCTGGGATCGCCATGAGCGTCGCGGGCTCGTCCCGTCCCTGCTCGGGGAGCGAGCACCTGTTCAGTCACGCGCTCGACCGGTCCGCCGCGAGGCCAAGCCTCCACGGAGAGCAGTGCGGCGTGGGGGCGATCATGATGATGTACCTCCACGGGGGCGATTGGAAGCAACTCAAGGCCGCCCTCCGCACGATCGGAGCGCCCGTCACCGCCCGTGAGCTCGGCGTGTCCCCCGAGGAGGTGATCGAAGCGCTCGTGCAGGCGCACACCATCCGGCCCGAACGCTACACGATCCTCGGCGACAATGGGCTCACCCGGGAGGCCGCGGAGCGACTCGCGAACATGACCGGGGTGATCGGGTGAGTCATGCCCGATATCACGCTCCTCTCCCGGGACCAGGCCCGCGCCGGTTTCGAGTTCGTGTACCAAGGCGGCGGGCCGGTCTGCCGGAAGTGCCCGTATCGTCTCGCCTGTCTCACGCTCGACGCCGGCCGACGCTATCGGGTCGAACGAGTGCGACCTGTCGAACATCCCTGCGCGCTCCAGGAGACGATCGCCAACGTGGTGGAGGTCACACCCATCGCCCGGACCCTCGTCGTGGAGGCTCGGAGCGCGATCGTCGGCAGCTCGGTCGAGACCGGACGCTACGCTTGCGGACGGCTCGATTGCTCGAACTACGAGGTCTGTGCGGGCCCGGCGATGCCCGCCAAACAACGATACCACATCGCGCGGATCCACCCTGAGGTCGCGGAGTGCCGGATTGGCCGAACGCTCAAGCGAGTGGAGGCGGTCTAGCCGCGCGCGCGCCACGGGGCTGTGGGGTAGCTACGGGCCGGCGCCAACCGCCGGACCGCTCTAGTGGTCCATCCTACGGGCTTTGGGAGCCCGGGACCCCGATTCAAATTCGGGCAGCCCCAATCGCCGCGCGGCGGCTTCATAAAGCGGTTCGGATTCTGGGCAAACCGGGAGGTTCATTCCCATGGGGCTCTGGTCGGAGTTCAAGGAGTTCATCCGGAAAGGCGACGTCATCGCGCTCGCTGTCGCGTTCGTGATCGGGCTCGCCTTCAACGCTGTCGTTCAGGCCTTCGTCGCCGACCTGGTCACCCCTCTCATCGGGGTCTTCTTTCACTCGAACTTTTCCGCGATCACGGTCAACATCAACGGCAGCCTGTTCATGCCCGGCGATTTCGTCAACAAGATCATCAGCTTCCTGATCGTCGCGGCGGTCGTCTTCTTCCTCATCGTCAAGCCGCTCGCCATGATGGAGGCGCGCAAGAAGGCGGCTCAAGGAACGCCCGCCCCGACATCCCGCGCGTGCCCCGAATGCCTCTCCCAGATCCCGCTCGCAGCGCGCCGCTGCTCGTTCTGCACCTCGACGGTCACTCCGGTCACAGGGAACGAATAGGATCGCCTCTGCGGCCCTCGCGGTCTGTACCGGGGGGCGACCTCGTCCAGCTTTCGGGGGACGGAGCCACGTCCGATGGGACCAAAAGTTGATACGTCGCGTCTCGAACGAAATCGCATGGGTCGTTCAAGGTCGTATCCGAGGAATGCGGTACGGATGGTCGGTACCAACGCCGTGGCTCTTGGAATCGTGGCACTGCTTCTCTTTTCGGGGCTTGGGACTGTGGCATCACCTTCCACCCGCCTTGCGAGCTCCCTCAAGGTTGCCGCGGCAGGGGGGCTCTCGGTCACGTTCTCGTTCTCCCCGAACCCCGTGAATTCAGGGTCATCGACACAGTACTCGGTGACGATCTCGGGCATTGGGGCGACCTCGCCGTTCTATCTCTGGTTCAACAGCACGCCGCAGGGGTGTCAGTCCGGTTCCAACCCGACCACGGCAAACAGCGCGAGTTACTCGGGCTCATGCAATCCGAGCTCCTCCGGATCTTTCACGGTCCAGCTGGGTGTCGTGGACAGCAACTCCACCGTGCAACACCACGGGAGCGCGATGGCCTCCCTCACCGTAAACAGTAACGGCGGGAACAACAACGGCGGCTCCGGTAGCAAGTCCGGCAACAACTCGAACGGATCGTTCAACCTGTTGAACGGGCTCGGCGGCGTGTTCAGCATCCTGATCCTCTTCGCGGCCGTGTTCCTCGGTGCCCTCATCGCCATCGCCGCTGGAACGATCGCGACCGCCGCCGTGGTTTCGCGGCGACTCCGCCAGATTAACGAGACGCTGAAGCAGACGATCCCGCCGACTCAGACCAAACCCCCGACGTAGTCGCACAGGATCGCCACGAGCGGTCCTGGGCGCTCGCCGAACCCGCACGCGCACTCTCCTAGGACGGGTGCCCCAAGCGTCAAGGGAGGTGCACCTTCCCTGCACCAGCCGTGTCGAGCCCATCCGCGCCTCGAACTTCCCCGCTCCCGGTCCACGCCGCGCTGATCTTCTGTGACATCTGCGGGCGCGAAACGGAGCACCGCCTGCTTCGGATTCGCCGCGGGGGCTCCGAATCGGTTGCGGGCGCGCTGGAAGGCGTGGCCCGGTGCCGCATTTGTCACACCACGCATCCGTTCCGGAGCACGGCACCCACTTCGATCCAGGTCGACGAGGTCGTCTCGACGGGTCCGGAGTCTCGGCGTTCGGTTCTCTCCGTTCCCCGCGCCACGCTCTTCGAGGTCGGGGCGACCGTGCCCTCGTCCGGAACTCCTCGACGAATCATCCGTATCGACCGGCGGGATGGACGCCGAAGTCCTGCAGCCCTCGCGGGCGAGACGCAGACCGTGTGGTCGACCACGGACCTCGGGACCCGGATCCGGGTCTCGATCCTCGAGGGCCGTAGGACGGTCCCGACGCATATCGAGGGGCGCGAGGATCAGCGGTTCATCGTAGGCGAGCCGATCCGGGTCGGCGACGAACGCCTGCGCGTGGTGGCGATCCGGGCCCGATCGCGAACCTGGAAAGTGCCAGGGGACAACTTCGTGTCGTCGGAGATCATTCGGATCTATGCCCGACGGACGGCGACGCCGCCCGCCGGCAGGAGCGCCTGGATCCGGGAGCGGGAGAGCCCGAGGTCTCGTGCGAGTTCGATCTCCCGCTCCGGTCGGTCGCGCTCCTCTCCCGGCGTCAGAACGAAGCGAGCCGATCCACGAGCCGCAAGGGCCCGGAGCGGCCCGACCGTCCAGAGTTCCTTCTCCTCGTAGGGCTGAGTCCCGATCGCGACCTCGACGGTGAGGTCTTTCATCCGATTCTTCGTCCCGTGGATCACCCAGGATCCGCGGGGCACGAATTCCCCGCTCGCCCCCGCCTTCGAGACCTGGTCGGCCGTGACCCAGAAGGCCCCTCCGCTGGCCCACCCGGCACGCCACGCTTTCGAGAACGATACGCCGAACTGCCCCGCCTCCTGCATGGTCGCCTCGCCGGGTGGGCTCGACCCCGCCGGCGGGTTCCGCACGATGACGCTGGGCGCACCGTGGATCTCCGCGTGAACGTACCGGTCGGCGGCATGCAGGTACCGACGGACGATGAGGTCGTTCGACGCCGCGTCGCGCCCCCCGATGACCAGAACCCCCTCGGAGGAGAGGAACCACCGATACCGTTCGAACCAGTTTAGGGTCCTCCGCTCCTCCGCCGCCGCAGGCGTGCGAGCCGAACGAGGGACGGGAGCGGGGCGCTCCTCCGCGATCCTTCTCTCCGTCGCCGCGAGGGCGGCACGAGCCCCCTCAAGCTTGGATCGAACCGCTTTCGACTCCTCGAACATCAGCTGGGCCGACTCTCGGAGCGGTCGTCGCGGCCAGACCGTGATCGTCCGCTCGCCGAGACGGATCTCGACGGGCTCTTTCGCCGCCGGGTCGAGCCGAACGGCCTCCTCGATGAGCGTTTCCGCGCTCGCGAACTCCGAGAGAAGCGCCGTGCCGTCGGCCGAGAGGCGCTCCGCCTCGACCGTCAGGGCGAGGATCGCGTTCGCCTGCTGTTCGCGCTGTCGACCGAGCTCGGCTAGAAGACGGGCATCGCGCGGCGTCTCTGCCGGAGGGCCGAGTTCGAGGCTCTCGAAGAAGACGACCGCGGCCTCGGAGAAGGTGGGCCGTACCTCCTCGATCAGGGTTGGATCGCTCCGCATCCGCTGGGAGGGAAACGGCTCCGCATCGAGCCAGACGTCGTCTCTCCGATAGAGGTAGCCGCGGGGCTGGTCCCCGATCTCTTCGAGGATACGATCGATGGCTGCGCGGATCGCGATCGACGCGGATGCCGCTTCGGCGGGTGCGCTGACGGATCCTTGGAGACTCGCGCGGACCAGGACCTCCTCCGCCACAGGGCCCCCGAGCCCAAGCCGGGCCGCGAGAGTCGTGGCGCGGTCGGTCCGGGACGCGAGGAGCGCGGCCTCGATTTCGGCGGCGGTGCTCACTAGGGGGTTGGCACGCACCGGCGGGCGCTCGTACGGCGCGCCGATTCGAACGGCCCGGTGGGCCCAGGTACGCGCGTGCTGGACCGCGAGGATCTTTCCTTCTCGGGCGACCAAGAGGTTCCCGGATCCGAAGAGCTCGGCCGCGAGGAGGAGCGGAGGGTCGTCGGCTCCCGCGATAAGTTCGAGCTCGAGGTACCGTTCGCCGGCGGGCTCGACAGCTCCGCGGAGCCGTGCCCCGGTGAGGAGGCGACGGAGTTCCTTCGAGAGGGGCGACAGCTCGTCGGTGTGGGCGGACTCTCCGACCAGCGTCGCGTATCGTCCGGGGACGATGACGAGTTCTCGCTTCCCTCGGGCCGCGTTGCGGAAGGTGACCGCCCATCCTCCGCCTTCGTGATCAAAGGCCTTGTCGATTCGGGCTCCGAGATAGCCCCGGAGCTCCCGGGAGAGAGCAAGGGCGTCGAGCGAAGTGAAGCGATCCTTGATCGCGACCGGGCCGTCATTCGCCATCGTCCGGCCCCCGGACGCGGACCCCTGCCGAACGCCTTAATCCCTCCGGACCCTCGTAACGGCGTGGGCGGGTCGGCGACCCCTTTGACTGCCGACTGGCGTGCTCGAGCCCGGGCGTTCA
>JAKIWU010000082.1 GCA_022749905.1 Thermoplasmata archaeon | reverse complement strand
GCGATCCGCTCGCGCAGCGCTTCGAGTACAGCGCGGCTCAGGATATTCACCGGGGGGTGATCGATCGTGAGCGTGGCGATCCCGTCGTCGAGTTCGTATCGCACGAGGTCGGTCACGGCATTCCCGAACGGTCGAGGAATCGCGGGGTATAGCTCCGCCTCGCGCGGAACGCCACGAGCGAAATGCCATGTAGCGGGCGTTCGTCGTCGCGCCGTGGCCAGCCCGCATCCCCCTCCCGTAGTGTTTCGCGACGCTTGGATCATCACGCAGGGCCCCGAACGACGCGTCGTTCGAGGCGATGCCCGGGTGGACGAAGGGCGTTTCACCTCGGTAGGAGGCCGGGCGAGAACCGAGGGCGCCACGATCGTGGAGGCGGACGGCCTCGCCTTAGTTCCAGGGTTCATCAACACGCACACCCACGTTGCGATGACCCTCCTACGGGGTCTCGTCGATGACCGGGACCTGGCAGGCTTCCTCGAGGTACTCTTCCAGGTCGACGCGCGTCGCACGGAAGCCGACGTCGAGGCCGGTGCGGCGGCCGGCGTCGCCGAGATGCTCCTGTCGGGAACGACCTCGTACCTCGACCTCTACTATTTCGAGGACGCGATCGCGCGCGCCTCGGAGCGTCTCGGGATCCGGTCGTTCCTCGGATGGGCCGTGGTCGACCCCGAGCTCACGACCCAGAAGGGGGCCCCGCTCGAGAACGCTCGCGCGTTCATCGAGAGGTGGAAGGGGAGAGGACGGGTCACCCCCCTCGTGGCCCCGCAGGGCGTCTACGTGTGCAACAAGGAGACGTGGCTCGGAGCGCGCGCGCTCGCCGACGCCGCCGGCACGCTCTGCCACTTCCACCTCTCCGAAACGCGCAAGGAAGTGCACGAGCACGAGGCCCGGACCGGCCGTCGCCCGGTGGTCTGGCTCGACGAGATCGGCTTCCTGGGTCCCCGGAACATCGCGGCGCACGGCGTGTGGCTCACACGGCGGGAGATCGAGATCCTCGCCGCGCGCACCGTCGCCGTCGCCCATTGCCCCAACTCGAACCTCAAGTTGGCGACGGGCGGGGTGAGCCCGGTGGTCGAACTTCGGGCCGCGGGGGTCACCGTGGGACTCGGGACCGACTCGGCGGCCTCGAACAACGCGCTCTCGATGCTTCGGGAGATGCACACGGCGGGGCTTTTGCAGAAGCACCACCTGTGGGACGCGGCGGCGCTCCCCGCGCAGACCCTCCTCGACATGGCGACGATCGAAGGCGCGAAGGCTCTCGGTCGCGAGAAGGATCTCGGCTCGATCGAGGTGGGAAAGCTCGCCGACGCCGTGCTGGTCCGCCTCGACCATCCCACGATGCTTCCGGCGCGTGCCGAGGCGATCGTCGGCCACATCGCCTACTCCGCCTCCGAAGAGGCGATCGATTCGGTGTACGTCGGAGGCGAGTGCATGGTACGCGGTCGAACCCTGGTCCGCGAACCGTGGTCGGACGTGCGTCGCGCGGCAGAGCAGGCGGCCGGGCCCCTTTGGGAATCGAAGTAGACGCTCTGGTCCGGTCCGGGGGCGACCCTAGGCTCGAGGGAACTGGTCGCGTAGAGCCGCGAGCAAGCCGCGGGCAAGAATCTCCGGCCCGAGGGTGACGCCGAGCTCGCGCAGCGAGGTTACGCACGCCTCGAGGATCTCGGGACGAACGTCGAAGAGGTGCGCGAGTACGTCCCGGTCGAGGCCGAGGTTCACGACCCCCTGGTGGAGGAGCGCGGTCGCCGTGAGGTGCTGTGCGGCCCCGCCGAACGCCCGCCCCCCGGAGGTCAGCACGCGCCCCCGGGGGCCCAGGAGGCAGTAGCGGTCGGAACGATCGAACGGCTCGGTCCAAGCCGCCTCGATCCCGAGGTCGGCCAGATAGCGCGAAACCCCGGCGCCCAGCTCGTCGTACGCGTGGAGGTGCCGCAGTTCGCGAGCTCCAGGGACGCGGGGCACCACGAGGGACCAGTAGATGTCCCCCTCCCGATGCAGGAGCCCGGTCCCACCGGAACGCCGACGGGCGATCGTCAACCCGAGGCTGCTCGCGGCGCGTGCGACCGCTCCGTCGAGCGCTTGGGCGACTCCGAGCGAGACGGCCATCCCCGCCTGGACTGCGGTTCGCACGGCCGGCGCTCCCCTACGAAGAAGCTCCTCATCGAGCTCGATATTGATCGAGGCTTCCACCGCTCCATCGAAGCGAGCGATCGGGCGAGCGGCTGTGCCAGAGTGCCCCCGATCGTTCATCGCTCCACCTCGAACGATTCAGGGGAGGCTGCGCCTCCGCGAAACGATAAGCGCGAGGGTCGCTTCGGGCCGGAACGATGGCCGAGCTCTCGAACTTTCGCCTGCATGCGGGGGACCCAGCACCCGCGTTCTCGCTCCGTGGGACCGACGGGAAGACCCACCGGCTCGACGACTTCCGGAACGACCGGCTCCTTGCGGTCCTCTTCTGGTGCAATCACTGCCCCTACGTCCAGGCATGGGAGGGCCGAGCGATCGATCTCGCCCGGAAGTACGCGGGCCAGGGGGTCGGGTTCGTGACGATCAACGCCAATGACGCGACGGCGTACCCGGACGACCGGTTCGAGATGATGGTGGACCGCGCTCGGTCGAAGGACTACCCCTTCCCCTACCTCCATGACCCCACCCAGGAGGTGGCCCATGCCTACGGGGCCCTCGTCACCCCGCACCCGATGCTCTTCGATGCGGGACGCCGGCTCGTGTTCCAGGGGCGCATCGACGACTCCTACGATCAGCCGGATCGCGTGCGCGAGCGCTTCCTCGAGGCGGCCATCGAGGCGTCCCTCGCGGGAAAGCCGATTCCCCGCCCGGAGGTCTCGGTCCAGGGATGCTCGGTCAAGTGGCGGGATTGAAGCGGGCACGTTTCCCCGAACCCGCACGTCGGATCTCCTCAGCGCGCCGCTTGTAGCTCGCGTCGAGGCTCGCGTCGACGGGACGGCCCCCGTGATCGAGCCGGGCAGCGATCGATGCTTTCCCCGCGAGGGCGCGTGCGAGCCGGCCACGCTGTCGCTGGGTGGCCCCCTGGATCGACGGGTGGAGGAACAGGAGGCCGTGGCGCGGAGGCCGGCTGCCGTGCC
The DNA here is from genome assembly GCA_022749905.1 of Thermoplasmata archaeon. Classification (GTDB taxonomy): domain Archaea; phylum Thermoplasmatota; class Thermoplasmata; order Lutacidiplasmatales; family UBA184; genus Lutacidiplasma. Next base: position 2,955 of record JAKIWU010000082.1, on the reverse strand, counting down.
GCAGGTGATCGAAGAACGCCTTCTCCGCACCGAGTACCTGGATCGTGCTCGCGGGGAGTCGCGCGAGTCGGTCGAGCCCACCGGCCTGGGCCACCATCCGAGCCGCGAGAAGGGGCCCGAGGAGGACGGAAAGGTTCGGGAGGCTCCGCTGCGCGGCGGATTCGACCGCGCGGTCGAGGGAATGGCGAAGCTCCGATAGGCGCTCGTAGGCCTTCGCGAGCTCCCCTCTCGCGGCCAACAGCTTCGGATCGGCCACGCTTCCGGCCGGTGGGGAGTCCCCGCTCGAGGTCGGGACACCCTCGCCGGTTCCGGAGGGGACGCCGATTCCCTCCCCGTCCACGTCCGGGAGATCTCGTGCCATCCAGCTCTCGAGCCGTTCCGAGAGCAAGTTCTCCGTTCGGTCGAGATCGCTCATCGCCCGGACCGCCTCCTCGATATGGGCAGACGGATCCCACGCCTCGCGCAGCGCGATCTCTCCCTCGGCGAGCACGAGGGTCCGGAGACGATCGATCGGCGGGGCTGCGAGAGGAACCGCGCTCGGCCTCTCGTTGGAGAGCTTCGCGCCGAGCACCGCGAAGCGTCGGTCGCTCGCGCTGGAAGCGTGCGAATCTCCCCCGGCAAGGATCTCCCGTTCCTCGGGAGCCAACGCCCCGGTACGACGGAGTCGCATGCGCTCGAGGAGAGCGTCGGTGTCCTCGGGAAACCGTCGTTCGCGGTGGACCCGCTTCCCGTCGAGGAGGAACACCCCGTACCACGTCGAAACGAGCTGCATGGGTCGTCAGTCGCTCCGCCAGCCGCCGTTCACGTGAAGGGTCGCTCCGGTGAGGTACGAGGCATCCGGGGAAGCGAGGAAGGTGATGGCGCTTGCGACCTCGTCGGGCGTGCCCACGCGGGCGAGAGGGATCTCGCGACGGCGTCGGGCCCGTTTCGACGGAGAATCCGAGTCCAGGATCGCGGTGTCGATGGCTCCGGGCGCGACCGCGTTCACGCGGATCCCGGGCGCGAGCTCGCGCGCAAGGGATCGCGTCAGCCCGATCAGGGCAGCCTTTGCGGCGGCATAGTCCGCTCCGTGGGAGGCGCCGGAAAAGGCAAGGACGCTCGAGACGAGCACGATGGACCCACGCGCGGAGCGACGGAGGAGCGGGAGAAGGTCCCGAGCGAGCGCGAACGAGCTCGCGAAGTTGATCCTCCAGGTGCGCTCGAGCATGGCATCGGTGATCTCCTCGAACGCCCGCCGATCGTACACGCCCGCGTTGAGGACGAGGAGGTCGAGGGAGTTCCAGCGAGCTCCCACCGCGCGGGCGACGCGTTTCGGTCCGTCGCGGCGCCCGAGGTCCGCCGGAATGGGTAGGGCGGACCGACCTCCGTGCCCGAGTTCCCGGGCGAGCGCGCGGAGTCGCGCAGCGTGGCGATGCCCGTGGAGCGCGAGGTCCCACCCATCGCGGGCGAGGCGGCGGGCCGTCGCGGAGCCGATGCCTCCCGATGCGCCCGTGATGAGTGCTCGCACGGCCCGAGGAGGGGGCCTCGTCGAAAAAGGATTCCCCGGTGGACGGGCGCCCGCTCGTTTCGGGCGGTGGTTTGGGGTTACCCGCCCGCCACCCCAACCCGACCCTTCTTAACGGTCGGGGTGTGCGAAGGAGGACTTCGGAGAACGATGGGCATACCGGCCGATACGATTCGGGAGCTGGTCGCGGCAAACGCGGACCACTCTTGCGAGAGCCCTGGATGCGTCCGCATCGTCGCCGTGGCGGATCTGCCGACCCGGTTCGGGGAGTTCCAGGTGGTCGCCTTCCATAGTCCCACGGATCAGAAGGAGCACGCGGCCCTAGTCCGGGGCAATCCCCTCGGGCAGGAGGGCGTGCCGGTACGGCTCCACTCGGAGTGCCTCACCGGCGACACGTTCGGTTCCTACCGCTGCGACTGCCGCGATCAGCTCGAGCTTTCCCTGCGCGCGATCGGCCAGATGGAGAAGGGAGTGGTCATCTACCTGCGGCAGGAGGGCCGGGGGATCGGATTCGCGAACAAGATCCGGGCCTACCAACTCCAGGAGCTCGGCTACGACACGATCCAAGCGAACGAGATCCTCGGGTTCCGCGCCGACGAGCGGGACTATGCCGTCGCCGCACACATCCTCCAGTCGCTCGACGTCCGCTCCATCCAGCTCATGTCGAACAATCCGCACAAGGTCGCCGACCTCCAGTTCCACGGGGTGAAGATCCTGGGACGCGTTTCCCTCGAGGTTCCAGCGAACCCGTACAACCGGCGCTATCTCGAGACCAAGCGGATCAAGGCCGGCCATCTCCTCGAATCGCCGGGCGCCGAGAGCCTGTCCGAGCAGGTCGACAGCGCTGCCAACGGCGTGACCGAACCGCACTCGTCGTAGGGTTCGCTTCCCGATCGGGAAGGCTGGTCGGTCGGTCTTCTTCGCAACGACCGGGAGATCGGAGATGGGAACGACCAGGGCCGAGCCGGGACGCTCGGCACCGCACGTTCGCCTGCCCGCGATGCAGGGTCGAGTCTGCGTGGTCACAGGGCCGACCTCGGGGATCGGTGAGGTCGTCGCCCGCGAGCTCGCCCGCGCCGGTGCGGCGCTCTGGCTGGTCGCGCGGGATCGCGAGTGGGCGACCGAGCTCGAACGGACGATCCGCGGAGCGTTTCCTGGGACGGACGTCAGGACGGTGATCGCCGACCTCTCGCTCCTGAGCGAGGTGCGCCGGACGGCCGACGAGATCGCCGGATCCGCTCGTCCGCTCCATCTGCTCGTCAACAATGCAGGTGCCGTCTTCAGTCGCCGAGAGGTGACCAGGGAAGGCCACGAGCGGACCTGGGCTCTCAACGTTCTCGCTCCGTTCCTGCTGACGGGGCTTTTGACCGACAGCCTGGTTGCTTCCGCTCCCGCGCGTATCGTGAACGTAGCGTCCTCCTACCACCGTTGGGGCCGGATGCACTTCGACG
>JAKIWU010000081.1 GCA_022749905.1 Thermoplasmata archaeon | reverse complement strand
GGGGCGGCCGGCGCCGCTGGTCTCGGCATCGTGGTGCAGATCTGGCGGGAGGAGCGGCGCCGCGGCCACACCTCGAGCCCCCAGGTCCCGATCCGCATTCAGCCAGCCTGGCTCACCTTCGCCGTTCTGCTCCTCTGGGTCGGTTGGTTCGGGTTCAATCCCGGCAGCGTCCTGCAGTTCAACGACGAGGCTGTCGTCGTCGTCATCACAACGTTCCTCGCCGCTGCGACCGGGCTCCTCTCGCTCCTCGCGACGGCGTGGTTCGTCGACGGCACGCGCCCGGACACGCTCTGGTCCGGAAACGGGATCCTCATGGGTCTCATCGTGATCACGCCGCTCGCCGGCTTCGTGAGCCCTGGGAGCGCGATCGTCCTCGGCCTCTTCTGCGGGCCGATCTTCCTCGCGGGTGAGAAGATCATCGCCCGGATCCGGTGGTTCTCGGACCCGGTGGGGCTCTTCCCCGGGCATCTCGCCGGCGGCGTCTTCGGCGTCCTCATGATCGGGGTCTTCGCCCAGAACGAGTACGCGACGGGGTCCGGGTTCCCCGGCCTTCCGAACGGACTCCTCTTCGGCGGCGGGCTCTCCGCGCTCCACCAGATCGGCATCGAGGTGTTCGGAATCGCCGTAGTTCTAGCCACGATCTTCGCCCTCTCGTTCGCCATCATGTGGGCGATCGGCGCGGCTATCGGCGGCATCCTCCAACGGACCGGCGCGACAACGCTCGATGCCTGGACGATGCCCGGCGCCACGGAGGTCCGGTCCGCAACTGAGGCTGGAGCCACCGGGGGCCCGACGTCCTCCGGCGCCCGATCCTCCACCGCGAGTCGTGGAGCGCTCGGCCTGGACGTCTCAGTCGTTCGTCGTGAAGTCGCGGGGCGTCTCGGCATCGTCATCTGCGCGTACCGCTCGCTCTACGACTGTGGCGAGCGACCCGCGCGGGGCGGACGGTCGCGAGGAGCTCCCAGCCTCCCACCTCCTCTGGCTCGTTGCGCTCGTCCTCGGTATCGCATTCCTCCTCCTCGAACCTCTCCTGACCTTCGCCGTGTTCGGCTCCGACACCGGGGAGTATGTGGGACTGACCCAATCCCTCCTCTCGACCGGACACCTCCCCCATCTCTACCAAGGATGGGGTACCGCCTATCCGGATTTCCCCGGAACCTTCCTCCTGGGTGCCACGGTCGCCGGGGTGACGGGAAGCTCCGCGCTGTCCACTCTCTCCCTCACCCTCCCTGTGATCGCCGCGCTTTCGGTCTTGCCGCTCTTCCTCCTCTTCCGTCGGATCTTCCCGAACGATTCCGTCGCGATCCTCGGCGCCGCGATCGCCTCCGTCGCGTTCCCTCGCACTTTCTCGCTCGCCCATCCCGCTCCTCTCGCCCTTGGCGATGTCCTTGCGGTCACCGCCCTCTGGATGTTCGTCGAAGGCCGGCGGGACCCGCGTTGGTACCTCCCGCTCGCCCTGACGTCGGGAGCCCTGATCGTTACGCACCATCTGTCGAGCTACTTCTTCGTCCTGCTGACGCTGGGGGGCCTCCTCGCCTTCGAGCTCTACCGACCGACGATGTGGAGTCGCCGATTCCCGCTCCGCGAACTCGTCTTCCTCGGTGCCTTCCTCACCATCCTCCTCGCGTACTGGGCGGCCTACGCCCAGGCATTCTTGCCGAAGGTGAGCGGCGGACTCGTCGCGCCAGGGTTGAGCACGTTCCTAGCCTTCGATACCCTTGCCATCGTGGCCGTGGTTCTCGTCGGCGGGACGATCCTCTGGCGACGGAAGCACGCGCCCCGAGCGAGCCACGTGCGCTTCCCTTCCGATCGCAGCGTACTCCGCGATGCTTCGATCCTCCTCGTCGCCACCTTCGCGGGGGCCCTCCTCCTCGTCTCGGTGCCGCTCCCCGGAACGGATCAGACGACGACCGTTGCCGCAGTCGTGTTCTTCGCCCCGATCCTCGCGCTCGTCTTCCTCGCCTCGGGAACGCGCCGTCTCGTCACGGCCTCTCGGCTCGGGCCCCTGGTCCTCGGCCTCCTCGGGATGGTCGGGGTTTCGGCTCTCGCGACCCTCGCGACGAACAACGCCGTCGTGAGCCCGGCGCGGCACGCGGAGTACCTCGTGATCCCGCTCGCGCTCCTCGTCGCAGTGGGCATCGGCCGGCTCGTCGGACGGTGGGAAGGACGTTGGGGCCGTCCCGGGATTCTCGCGGGTGCGGTGGTGGCTCTCCTGCTGGTGAGTGCGAACGGCGCGATCGCCAATCCCCCCCAGGCCGACTTTGGCGGGTTCCAGGAGGGGCTCACCTACGGCGACGCTGCGCTCTGGGGCTGGACCGGGATCGCGCTTGCTCCCGGAAGCGTCGTCGCCTCGGATCACCGCCTAAGCTCGATGGTCTTCGGGCTCGATCGGAATCCGGCGACGTGGGATTCGACTCCGGAGCTGTTCACAGGATGCTCCCTCCCCCAGGCCCTCGGTGAGCTGCACGGGGGCCTCGTCCCGGGCTCGGGCGAACCTCGCGTCGTACCGCTCGACGCCGTGGCCGTGGACGCTACGATGCGCGGTGGAGTCGCGCTCGATCCGAGCGCGCTCGCGAAGCCGATGAGCTCATGCGCGATAGCCTGGTTCTCGAGTCCGCCCTTCGTGCCGTTGTATGTGAATGGACTCGAGGCGGTCTACTGGGTCGACGGACCGATCGGCCCTCCGCCGTAGCGCCGCTGGCTGCCGTCCCTCCGCCATTCGTCGACCGGACACGCTCCGGTCCGCGCGAGTTGGTCGAGGCACCGTTCGGCCCAGCGGAGCTTCGCGAGCTTCGTCGGGGACGGGCGCCCCTCGCGTCCCCCTGCAGGCGCGAACTCGAATCCCCAGAGGAGGATCCGTGAGGCCCCGCACGCGTCCGCGAGGTAGGCAGCCCGATCCCCGTCGGTGAACCCGCCTACGTCAAGGAGTCCATCTTCCGGGGGGCCCGCCCACGATCCCGCGAGCTCTCCGGAGAACTCGGGTACCCACCGCTCGAGCGCCGGCTGGTTGTCGCCGTGAGCGTGCACGACCACGAGCGCCCCGCGTGCGTTCGCGGCAACCTCGGAGGCGACGGGCCCGTCGAGGTCGGTCACGATCACATCCGGCACGATCCCGGCGGAGAGGCAGGGCTCGGTCGCTCCGTCCGCGGCGATCACGGCGGGTGCCGAGGAGGACGCCGGCAAGCTCCAGATCGGGGGCGCGCCCGCTCCCTCCGCGAGCCCGACGATGATCGAGGTCCGCCCCCGGAGGCGCTGCGCGATCCGATCGATCGGTGCGCCGAGATCAGCGGGCCGCAGGAGAGCGCGTAGGAGGCGGGCCGCCGCGACTTCTCGCTCGTACGGATACCCGAACTCCGCCTGGATGTCCCGGTAGGTTGGCGCCCACTGCTCGTACTGCATCGTACGGTCGACACGGGTCCCCGCGTGAGGATCGCGAGAGGAAACCCCCCCCGGATCGGAGGACAGCGCGGTCGGTACCGGAGACTCACCTCGAAGCACGCCGAATCTAAAAACACGTTTATAACTGAGGGCGTGAATGGCCGAGGGGAGATTACTCGACATGCGACCACTCGCCCAGGAGATCCTGGCGCACCTTCCGACGACCGAGCCGAAGCGCGCCACGGTGACCGTTGGGCCCCCGCCCTCGAATGACGACGCGGAGCTCGAGGCGGTTCTCGCCTCCCTGAAGACCAACATCAAGGTCATCGGCTGCGGCGGGGGCGGCTGCAACACGATCAACCGGCTCGCCGAGGAGGGACTGAGCGGGGCCGAGATGATCGCGTGCAACACCGATGCCCAACACCTGCTCGCGATCCACGCGCCGAAGAAGATCCTGCTCGGCCGTCGGCTGACCCGGGGACTCGGGGCCGGCGCGCTCCCTCAGGTCGGAGAGCAGGCAGCGCGGGAGGCCGAGGAGGAGCTCAAGAAGGCGCTCTCGGACTCCGACATGGTGTTCATCACGCTCGGCCTCGGCGGTGGGACCGGGACCGGTTCCGCGCCCGTCGTGGCGAAGCTCGCGAAGGACGCGAACGGCGGAAACCCCCTCACGATCGCCGTCTGCACCCTCCCGTTCGCCTCGGAGGGCTTGGTGCGAGCCGAGAACGCGATGTGGGGCCTCGAGCAGTTGCGCACCACCATCGACACGGTGATCACGATCCCGAACGACCGCCTCCTCGAGCTCGTTCCGCGCCTTCCGATCCAGACCGCCTTCAAGGTCGCCGACTCCGTCCTCGCCCGCGCGATCCGGGGGATCACCGAGATCATCACGCGGCCCGGCCTCGTCAACCTCGATTTCAACGACCTTCGGACGATCATGAAGGGCGGCGGCGTCGCCCTCATCGGGATCGGCGAGTCCGAAAGCGACAACCGCGCCGAGGACGCCGTGATGGAGGCGATCAACTCGCCCCTCCTCAAGGTCGACATCTCGGGCGCGACCGGGGCGCTCATCAACGTCGCCGGCGGCCCGGACATGACCGTCTCGGAGGCCCAGAAGGCCGCCGAGGTCGTCCAGAAGGTCATCAGCCCCCAGGCGCGCATCATCTGGGGCGCCGAGGTCGACCCGACGATGCAGAGCACGATCCGCGTCATGTTGGTGGTCACCGGAGTTAAATCCCCTCAGATTTTCGCCGGGCCAACGGCCGGTGGCGCTCCGGTTCGCAAGCCGAACCCGGAGATTGACGTCGTCCGCTAGAGTACCAGATGGCCTTCCTCGATCGCGCCAAGCGGGCGCAGGACCAGCTCGACGGCCGCATCCGCACCGTCGGTCACGGCAAGTTCGGCCGGGTGCTCCGGATGGCCCGGAAGCCGACGGTCGACGATTACGTGAAGGTGCTCGAGGTGACGTGGCTCGGCGCGGTCCTCATCGGCGTCGTCGGATTCCTCATCTACATCTTCTTCACCCAAGCCGGGCCGTGGCTCTGGTCGAACTTCTTCGCGAGCCTGTAGGATCGGGCTGGGAACCCGCGTGCGCATGCCATTGAACCCCGACGACGAGGGCATCGGTCTCCTTGGGCCGGAAACCCCGGAACGAGCTCCGGCGATCAAGGAAGCTCCCGCGCCCGCCGCGTCGGCGGTTCCGGCAAAGCCGGTGATCGCTGCGGCCCCGTCGGTATCGACGGCGCCGTTGAGCCTCCGAGCCGCCGACGATGTTGCGCGCGATGTGACCGCGGGAACCGTCACGACGCTCTCTGCCGTCCTGACGAGCCAGCGCCCCGACGAGGGCAATGCGACCGTCACGGTCGAGATCGCGTACACCTCGACGTATCCGGGCGAGGGAGCCGAGTGGCCCGTCCGGTGGCTCCGCCCGGGCAAGAGGGAGTTCGCCAATTTTGTCACGCGCAGCGAGAAGACCGAGGTCCACCTCCTTCCCGGGCACTCGGTCCCGTTCGCCTTCGAGATCACCGCTCCCGTGGGCGTGCGCTACGGCGACCGCCTTGAGGTGCGGATGGCCGCTCATTGGACGGAGTCGACCGGGGCTCGCACGTCCCTCGTGTTGGCCTGCATCGCGCGTCAGGCGATGCTGGCGATCAAGACCTCCCGAGGCTACGAGCGCGAGGTCGCCGATACCCTCCAGGCCCGGGCGGACGAGAACCCCGACGTGGTGTTCGCGCTCCTCGTGCCGGCCGCGCTGCGCGGCTACGTGTTCGCCGAGGGGATGAGCTTCGAGGGCGTGCGCGAGATGCTCAAGGGCATCCGAAAGGCCCGGGGCCTCGTCGCCGGCGAAACGACGCTCAAGGAGGTCGAGCCGCTCCTCGTCCCGCGGATCACCGTCGAAGGCTTCGTCGAGGGGGCCATCGTCGAGCTCATCTCGGGTCCGTTCAAGGGGGAGAAGGCACGCGTGAAGAAGATCGACCAGGCGAAGGAGGAGATCACGGTGGAGCTCATCGAGGCAGTCGTTCCGATCCCGGTCACGGTCCGCGGCGACCACGTCCGCATGCTCGAGAAGGGAGGTGGCAAGGGTGGCGGATGAGGTGAGCGTCCTCGTCGAGGGCGGCAAGGCCTCGGCGGGCGCCGGACTCGGCGCCGCGCTCGGACCGCTCGGCGTGAACGTCGTGCAGG
>JAKIWU010000080.1 GCA_022749905.1 Thermoplasmata archaeon | reverse complement strand
GTCGCCACGGCGTCCTAGGTGGCGGTCCACGCAGTTCGCGCTCGCATTGAGGCGTCCACCCACGAACCATCGGTAGAACGGCGCTCGGCTCGCGTCGAGGATCTGGGACCAGGGTGCGTCCCACGTGAGGAGGTCTGAAAATTCGCGGTAGTACTCCGGAAAGCGATCGAGGGTGAACCGCTCGAGCACGCGGGGATCGGAGAGGTTCGCCTGCGCGACGAACGACGCAGGCGGGTCGATGAAGGCCTCCTCCTTCCAATGGACCGCGATCGAGGCCTCCGTGACCTCGGCGTCCGGGTCCGGTTTCGAGGGATGCCCTTCGGTCATCGCGAACCCCGCGAATGACTGCCGAGGGCCACCTTTACGCTTGTCGAAGCGTCGCGTTCCCCCTCCCTGAAGTAGCCGTACCGGCTGTCGCGATCGTGGCAAGCAGCGAGGGTCACGCCGAGATCCCCTCCGGCCGTCTCTTCTTCGAACGACGGGGCGAAGGCTCACCTATCGTCTTCCTGCATGCGGGGATCGCCGACCGGCGGATGTGGGGACGGGCGTTCGAACATCTTGCAGCACACTATACTGTCGTGCGGTACGACCGGCGGGGCTTCGGCCATTCTCCGGCACCGACGAACGAGTACAACGACGCCGCCGACTTGGGCCACCTCATGGACCAGCTCGAGCTCCCCACCGCCTATCTCGTCGGGCTCTCCGAGGGCGGCCGCGTGGCGCTCGACTTCGCGACGCTCCATCCCGAACGGGTCGACGGGCTCGTCGCCGTCGCGTCGGGGATCTCAGGGTACGTCCCGGACGGGGAACGGGAGGAGCAGATGTGGATGGATCTCGCCGACCGGGATCAGGAGATCTCCAAGCTCGCCGAGGCGGACGAGATCGACCGCGCTCTCGAACAGCTCCTCGATCTGTGGGCTCCCGCGGTCGATCGTGCCACGCGCAAGTGGCTGATCGGCATCGCGCGGGAAAACCTCGGACCGGCGCTCCGTCGATCCGATCCGCTGCAGATGGCGCTCGAGCCACCGGCGTTCCGCAGGCTCGCAGCCCTCAGCTCTCCGCTCCTCGCGATCACGGGAACCGAGGATTTTCCCGGCTTCGCCCGGATCGCCGAACGCCTCGCGGCGGGCGCGGCGAATGCGACCCACGTCCAGGTGCAGGGGGCCGATCATTTCGTGAACCTCTCCCAACCCGACAAGTTCGAGGAGCTGCTCACGGGCTTCCTCGCGCGACTCGACTTCATCCTCCAGCAACGAGGCTCGACCCACTAGGCACCTCGCGCGCGTTCCACGGCCCCGGGCTCGCTCCGTTCGGTCAATCGCGCAACGAACCCTTATCCGCGGGACGCCGTTCGTTCGGCCGGAAGCACAACTGTGGGAGCCGGGAGCGATCGCCCCACCGTCGAAGTTCGCGTGGAACTGAAGCCGGGCGTGTTCGACGCCGAGGCGGACAGCGTCCGTAGATCGCTCGGCTTGCTCGGCATCCCGCACGTCGCGGAGGTTACGACCGCGAGGGTCTACCGGATCCAGTTCGACGGCGTGGACGCCTCCGAGGCGGAACGGCTCGCGGCCAGGGCCGTCGATCGTTTGCTCGCGAACCCGGTCATCCACCGGGTGACGGTGGCCCCCGCAGCCAGGTGAGGCGATGAGCCCTCCGAGCGGGACCTTGGACGGTGGGCAGGCGCCCGAGGTTCGGACCTTCCCCATCCAACGGGCGACCGATCGCGATCTCGAGCGGATCGCGCGGGACGCGGGGTTCGGATTCACCCCCGAAGAGCTGGGGCGGATCCGGGCGCACTACCGGACTGCGGTCCGGGACCCCACCGATGTGGAGCTCGCCGGACTCTCGCAGAGTTGGAGCGAACACTGCAGCTACAAGAGCTCGAAACTCTGGCTGCGCCGAGGATTCCTGGGACTCGCGCCCAAGGCTCGCGTCCTTGGGACCGGCGACGCCGGCGTTCTCCGTTTCGAGGACGGATTCGCGTACGCGCTCCGGATCGAATCGCACAATCATCCCTCTGCGGTCGAGCCCTACGGCGGAGCCGCGACCGGGATCGGTGGGATCCTACGCGACGTGCTCGCGGTGGGTGCGAAGCCGATCGCCCTCGCCGATCCGCTCTTCTTCGGCCCTCTCGATGCAACCCCCTCGGAGATCCCGAGCGGGGGGCACAGCCCGCGCTACGTCATGGCCGGTGTCGTCGCGGGGATCCGGGACTACGGGAACCGCGTCGGAGTCCCGACAGTGGCCGGATCCGTCTCGTTCGATCCCGCGTACGCGGGGAACCCGCTCGTGAACGTCGGCTGCATCGGGTTCCTTCCCTCGCACCGTCTCCGTCCGAACCGCGCCCAGGCCCCGGGGAACCATCTCGTTCTCGTCGGGGGCTTGACCGCACGGGACGGGATCGGCGGGGTTGCGTTCGCCTCCCAGGAGCTCGACGCGACGAGCGCGGAGCGCAGCCGGGGCCAGGTGCAACTCGGCAACCCGATCATGAAGGAGCCGCTCATCCACGCCTGTCTCGAGGCGTTCGACCGAGAGCTCGTCGAGTCGGTGAAGGATCTCGGCGGGGGCGGCCTCGCCACGGCATCCGGAGAACTCGCCCACGCGGGAGGGCTCGGGCTCGTCGTCCACCTCGACCGGGTTCCTCTCCGTGAGGCCGACCTCAAGCCCTGGGAGATCTGGATCTCCGAGTCGCAGGAGCGCATGCTCCTCGAGGTCCGGCCCGAGCGCGTGCGGCCGCTCCTCGAGATCTTCCGACGGTACGATGTTCCCGCGAGCGAGATCGGCCGAATTGCCTCCGGCCACCAAGAATCGATCTATTTCGGGGGGAGGATCGTCGGCGATCTCCCGCTCGCCTTCCGGGTCGACCCACCTCTCCTCCTGCGCCCGCGCGCGAAGCGCGCGCGAACGGCGCGACGTCCGCCCAAGGTGCCCGACGGAGACCTCGCGGGGTTGTTCGAGCGTCTGATCCTCTCCCCGGAGACCAATTCGCGGGAAGCGCTCCTCCGAGTCTACGACCACGAGGTGCAGGGACGTGTGGTCGTGAAACCGCTGCACGGCCGACCCGAGACGCCCTCGCACGGAGACGCGAGCGTCCTCGTGCCGCGTCCGGAGAGCGCGGTCGCCCTCGCGGTGTCGGTCGCGAGCCAACCCTGGGCCTGTCGCGAAGCGCCGCGGGCTGGGGCCGTGTGGACGGTAGAGGAAGCCGCGCGAAACCTCTACGCTGTCGGGGCCCGGCCGGACGCGTTCACGAACTGCCTCAACTTCGGGAACCCCGAAGACCCGAAAGTCCTCGACGATTTCGTGGAGGTGGTCCGGGGTCTCGCCGACGGCGCGCGCGCTCTCGGCTTCGCGATCCCGTCGGGCAACGTGAGCTTCTACAACGGAGGGCAGGGCTCGGGGATCCCCCCCACCCCCGTGCTCATGGCGACGGGGCTTCTCGACGACTTCCGATACGCGGTGACCTCCGATCTCAAGGAGGCCGGGAATCCGCTCTACCTCGTGGGACGTAGCTCTGCGAACCTCGGCGGCTCGCTGTTCGCCCGTCAAGCGAAACGCACGGGACTTGCCCTCCCACGCGTCGACCCGAAGGCGCTCCGTGCGCTCGGCGAGACCCTCCTCCGCGCAGGGCGACGCGGCCTCGTCCGCGCTGCGCACGACGTTTCCGACGGCGGACTCGCGACGACCCTGTTCGAGATGGCGGCCGGGGGGAATTGCGGGTTTCGGGTCGATCTCGCCGCAACGGGCCTCAGCGGAGCGGGTCTCGCGTTGGCCGCGGAAGGAGGCTCTCGTTGGGTCGTCGAAGTCCCCTTGGCCTCAGCCTCCGACTTCGAGCGTGCCTTCCGGGGCCGACCGTTCGTCCGGTTCGGCGAGGTGCGACCCGACCTCTGGGGGACGCTCCTCTGGCGCTCCAAGGAGCGAGCTCGGATCGACCTGGGCGCGCTCTATCCACGCTGGCGCGCTGGCCCCATCTCCTAGGACCGCGGCGATGGCCACCGCACTCGTGTCCGGTGGGAAGGATTCGATCTACGCCGCGTCGCTCGCCGATGCGCAGGGCTGGCACGTCGACGAGCTCCTCGTCCTTGTTCCCGAGGACATCGACTCCTTCCTCTTCCACACGCCGAACCTCGGGCTCGTCACGCTCCAGGCCGAAGCCTGGGGGAAGCGTTGCAGACAGGTGCCGATCCGAGGAACCGGGGAAGCGTCCGAGTCCACGGCCCTGCACGCCGCTCTCGCCGAAGGCACCGGACCCGTCGTGACGGGGGCGATCGGATCGTCGTATCAGTGGGGGCGACTCCAACGGACGACCTTCGAACTCCGCCGTCCCCTCTATGCTCCCCTCTGGGGCAAGGACCCCGGCACTGTGGTCCGGAACGAGATCGCCGCCGGCCTCGACATCCGGATCGTCCAGGTCGCGGCCGAACCGCTCGGCGCCGAGCTCCTCGGTCGTCGGCTCGACCTCGGGCTCCTTGAGGAGCTCGAGCGGACGGCTAGGACCGGGCGTGGGGTGCACCCCGCAGGCGAGGGGGGAGAGTACGAGAGCCTCGTCGTGGATGCTCCGTTCTTCGACCGCCGCCTCGTTCTCGATGAAGGGGCGCCCGTCGTTCGCGGCCTCGCAGCCCGACTCGACGTCCGTCGCGCCCATCTCGAGAAGCGGACGGATGGCGGGTCAAGCCCCGACCGAACCGAAGCCGATTAATCACCATCCGCGTCGGTCGCCTCGTGGCCGTCCTCGACCGGCGCATCGAGGCCCTCGTGAAGACGCTCGGCGACGAGCGCGCGCGTCCGGACGTTCGCTGGGTCGAGGAACTCGCCGACGCTACGGCAGCGCAAGTGCGCCGCGTCCTGCTCGATCTCGTTCGCCACGAGACCGAGCTCGAAGCCATCCGCGCGGAACATCGCGGCGGGGGCCGGGAGTTCTACGCCCAGATCTCCGCCCCGTTCGAGCTCTACGCGCTCGCTCGCCTGCTTCGTCCCGCCCATGTCGTGGAGGCCGGTGTGTCATCGGGCGTCTCCTCCGCGCTCTTCCTCCTCGGACTCCAGGACAACGGGTCCGGAACCCTGCACTCGATCGATCTCCCGGTCCAGCAGCGGGAGGTCACCCTGCGCAAGGGCGAGTCGATCGTGAGTGTGCCGCCGAAGCGGTCGAGCGGGTGGGCCGTTCCCGAGAAACTCCGGTCGGGGTGGGACCTGAGGATCGGACCCTCCCAAGAGCTCCTCCCGCCCCTCATCGAGGAGTTGCCCTCGGTCGGCTTGTTCCTCCACGACGACCTTCACACGCCGACGCACCTCACCTTTGAGCTCACGACCATCCGGGCGCGACTGCATCCGGGTTCCGTGGTGCTCGCCGACAATACACAGTGGACCGGGAAGGCGTTCGACCGGTTCGCGCGCGCTCTTGGGGTCCCGGTCCTCCATCGGGCCGGAACCGACCTCGTTGGTCTGCGGGTGCCGGAGAGCTCGCCCCGGGTCGGTCATCCCGCCTGAATCCCGGACCGCTCGGAACGATCGACCGCTCCTCTCCCGAGCGTCTCCTCGGGGACCTTTTATGGCGTGATTCGGTTCCAAGGACGATGGCCGCGAGCCGACCCGCCGCGCCGACGCGCAGCGCGCCCTCCCGTGAGGGCACCACCCGGGGAGCAGCCGCGGAGGAGCGCAAACGCTGGGAGACCGAGGTCCTGCGCCCCGCGCTCTCCCACGCACCGGAACGGCGCGAGCGGTTCGAGACGCTCGGAGGCATCCCGATCGACCGGCTCTACACCCCGGGCGACGGCGGCGCCGAAGACCGGATCGGATTCCCCGGGCAGTATCCGTACACGCGAGGGATCCACCCGACGATGTACCGGCGTCGCCTCTGGTCGATGCGGATGTTCTCGGGGTTCGGGACCCCGGAAGATACCAACGCCCGGTTCCGCTACCTCCTCCAGCACGGGGAGTCCGGACTCTCGATCGCGTTCGACGATCCCACGCTCTACGGGATCGACGCCGACGACCCGGAGGCGCTCGGGGAGGTGGGAAAATGCGGCGTGAACGTCTCGTCGCTGGAGGACATGCGACGACTCCTGACGCGGATCCCGCTGGCCCAGGTGACGACCT
>JAKIWU010000008.1 GCA_022749905.1 Thermoplasmata archaeon | reverse complement strand
TCCGCGAGCTCGATGAGAACGCCGTGGCCCGCATCCGGGTGGAGGAAAGCGACGCGTTTTCCGCCCGCGCCCGGGACGGGCGCATCCCTTCGACGCCCTTCCCTTTCCACTTGAGGCCGCGGCCCTCGCGTCCGGCCTTGGTGAGCCCGCGGAACACCCGGCCCTTGTGGGTGGGAGCGCTGATCCACGACATGCGGGGGTCCGAGACGATCTCGGGGTGCACGGGATCGACGAGCACGACCTCGTAGAACTTCTCCTTGCCGTCCTCGCCGACCCAGTAGGAGTTCAGGACCTCGAGGTTCGGGTAATGCTTCTGGGCGCGCTCCTCGGCGATCCTCTGGATGCTCTTCTTCAGCGTCATGCGGAGGATCCCCTTGCGCTTCGGACGCCGGCCCGCGATGATCGCGCGCTTGCGTTGTCCCCCACGGCGCACGCGAACACGGACCACGAGGAAGCCGTTCTTCGCCCGCCAGCCGATCGCGCGTGCCCGGTCGAGCCGGGTCGGGTGATCGAGGCGGGTGACGGTATTGTCGCGCCGCCAGGTGAGGAGCCGCTCGTGGCGGAGCGCCTGCCCCTCCTCGCCGAGCGTGGTGCGGAACGAGTGGGAAATGTACCGGTAGAGAGAGCGGCTCATGGGCGGCGCGTGCCCACCCGGGTCCCCATTATAACGATGACCGCGCGCACGTCGCGTTCTCGCTAGATCTGGATCTCCCACGGCAGACGTACGTCCGGGACCTTCGTGACCTTCGCCGTGGCGTGGCTCTCGGTCAGGATCGATCGTTCAAGGTGGGCCACGAGTTCGCGGACGAGACGGTCGAGGCGGGAGCGCTCGCCCTCGGGTGCCGAGACCGGAGCGATCCAGGCGATCGCGGCCCCGCCGCTCGTCGGGAACAGACGGAAGCGCATCTCCTTCGCGGCGTTCGGGACCGCGGGGTTCGGCCGGGTCAGTCGGGCGACGACATGGCTCTCCGAGGGTTCGGTGGACTCGGTCTTCTCGACGGTGAACCCGACCGACGTGAGGAACTCCGAGAGGTGCCCCGCGAAGCGTTCGCGTCCGATGCCACGCACCCGGAGCCACTCGACCTCAGCCGCCACGCGCCCTCCCGAGCTTCCGCTCGATGCTCTTCCAGAGCCCCAGCATCATCCGATACTCCGAGGCCCCGGGGGACGCGCGGCCGAGGACGCGTCGGAACATGAGGAGCATCCCTCGACGTTTGTGTGCGGGATAGCCGGTGCGCGCGAGGAGCGCACCGAGGCGTGCAAGGAAGATCTCCTTCGCCCGGCCATCGAGGGCGACGACCTCGGGCGCCGGCGTGCTCTCGGGGTCCCCTTCCCCGCGTCCGCGGTGGATCGCATAGAGCACGATCGCCGCGGCGTGCGAGAGATTGAGGGTCGGAAACTCGCGTCGGGAGGCGATGTGGACGAGCACATCGCAGCGTTCGAGCTCGGCGACCTTGAGCCCGTTGTCCTCGGGGCCGAACACGAGCGCTACACGGCCGACCCACGTCCGGATCATCTCGGCGAGTCGCTCCGGCGGGATCGACCGTCGCAGGTAGGCGGTCGAGCGCCCCGTGACGAGATCGGTCGTCCCGACGACGAGGTCGGCAGAACCGACCGCCTGCTCCAGCGTGGCGACGCGGCGGGCGCCGGTGAGGAACGGCAAGCCGGCCATTGCGCGCCGTTTCGCCTCGCTTCCGATCCGGGCTCGCGGAGCGACGAGCACGAGCCGGTCCGCACCGAAGTTCCGCGCGAGTCGCGCCACCGCGCCCACGTTCCCATCCTCCTTGGGCCGCACGAGGACCACCTCGAGCTCGGGCCTCACGATGCGGTGCCCTCGGCGAACAATCGGCGCACCATGGCGTCGGGATCGAACGGCACGAGGTCGCCGTACCCTTGGCCCGTTCCGACGTAGAGGATCGGCTTGCCGGTCACGAAGGTGAGCGACAGGGCAGCACCCCCCTTGGTGTCGGCGTCGAGCTTCGTCAGTACGATGCCGTCGACGCCGAGGGCCTTCTGGAAGAGCTTCGCCTGCTCCACGACATCGTTCCCGGAGAGCGCGTCCCCGACGAAGAGGGTGAGCGCCGGCTCCACGACGCGCCGGATCTTCTTCGCCTCCTCGATGAGGTTCTCGTTCGTGTGCTGACGGCCGGCCGTGTCCACCAGGACGACGTCGACCTTCTTCGCACGCGCGTGCTGGAGCGCGTCGAACGCGACGGCGGCCGGATCGCTCCCCTCCTGCTGGCGCACGACCCGGATCCCGAGCCGCTCCCCGTGCACGAGGAGTTGCTCGATCGCGCCCGCCCGGAAGGTGTCGCCGGCGGCGATGACCACGGACAGCTCCCCCGCGCTCAGGAGGCCCGCGATCTTGGCGACGGTCGTCGTCTTCCCGGTGCCGTTGACCCCAACGAAGAGGACGATGAACGGTTTCGGTTGATGCGTCCGGGCTTGGACCACGAGATCGTACGGCGGCTTCGCAAGAATCGTGCGGACCGAGGCCTCGAGACTTCCGCGAACGGCCGCCTCGAGGTCGGCGCCCCAACGCAGCTTCTTTCCCGCGAGGTTCTTCGCAAGGTCCCGGCGGATCCGCTCCATCACGGGGAGCGCGACGTCGGACTGGAGCATCGCGATCTCGAGATCGTCGAGGACGTCCTCGAGCTTCGCATCGTCGACCGAGCGGGCCAGGATCCCGGTCGAGAACGGCGAGGCCGTCGGGCTCTCGGGAGGCGTCGGACCCGCGTCGACCCTTGGGGTGGGTGCCGCAGTCGCCGCCTCTGCGGGCCTCGTGGTTCGGCTGAGCCGCGCCTTAATCGCGGCCCACATCGCCCGCCCGTCCGGATTGGGACCGCGAGAGCGATTCGAGCCGCTCCGATAGGGCGTCGATCCGCTCCTCGAGCGTCCCCATCTGGCCCTCGAGGTCCTGGCGGGCCTTTTCAATCGTCGTCAGGCGTTGGGCCAAGAGCTCGCTCGCCTTCGGGCGTTCCATCTCGACCACCACGCCGGAGCCGATCCCGATGAGCACCTTCGCGGAGGCGTCCGCGGACCCGTGAAGGAACGTCTCCCCTCCGACCGGCAGGAGAAAGGCAGTCGTTGCATCGGTTTTCTCGATGCCCTCGAGCGTCTCGCGGGCACGCCGGTGGTCCGCGTGGGAGGCTGTGAGGTACTGATGCTGCTGGAGGAGGGCGTTGAGCTGGTTCCGATAGGCGTCGAGCCGGACGAGATCCTCTTGGACTTCTTGCTCGGTCGTGGGGCGCGGAGCGCTCACGCGGCTGCCTCGGCGACGGAATCGAGTCGGATGAGCGAGCGCCGGACATGGTGGCACCCGCCGATCTCGGAGAGGATCCACTCGCGCGCCTGGGCCGCGCTCGCCGCATCGCAGGTCTTCGTGAACTTCTGCCAGTCGTTCCGGCGGGCGAGGAACCGTCCCGAAACCGTCCACTGAGCCATGGAGTCTCCCAGAACGCCGGCGCACGCACCTGGGTCCGCTTCTTAAGCGCTTCCCAGGAAATCTTCAGGTCCCGGACGTCGATGCGGATTCGGTCCCGGTGGTGACGGGTTGGCGCGACCGCTCGAAG
Organism: Thermoplasmata archaeon; assembly: GCA_022749905.1. Lineage (GTDB taxonomy): Archaea > Thermoplasmatota > Thermoplasmata > Lutacidiplasmatales > UBA184 > Lutacidiplasma. The sequence goes on along the minus strand of JAKIWU010000008.1, from coordinate 14,689 downwards.
CGCGCCCGCTCAAGGTACCAGCGTCGCCGCCGCTCGTCCAACGAGCCCGAGTCGTCGGTCGGCTTCGCGGGCTCGCTCACGCGTTCCCGGCGGGAAACGGGGTCGGCCGCCGAGAGGAGGCCCTCAAGAGGGCGCGCAACCGCCGGGGATCCCGCTACGAGGAGAGGGCGATGACGGCGCGCCACCGGTTCTCCACCTCCGCGTCGTCCCATCCGACGGTGGGCGAAAAGACCACGCGATCCCCCCAGACCCCGCGGGCCGCGGGGTACTCGTCGATGGAAAGAGGAAGCACGATCCCGTCGGCCTTCACCTCGTCGGCGAGTCTTCGCAGCGCCTCGCTCGCGTCCTCGTCCGTGACGAGCCGGGGTGCATCGGACTTCGGGTCGAACCGTTGGAGGACCTCGCGCACGAGAGGGGCACCGGTCGCGGTCGCGACGAGCGAGCACTGGCACCCGCGCTTCATCATGAGCCACGCCCCGAGCGCTGCCCTTCGGCCATCGACCAGCGCCGCGAGCCGGCCCGCGACTCCGATCGGGAGCCCTCCGGGTCCGCGCACTCGGTCGAAGGAAAGATACGCCTTCGGACCCCGGACCTCGACGAAAATCTCGACGTCCGGCGTTCCGAGATCGACGTGCAGGGCGCGGTCGGGCCACGTCGCGAGAACGACGGCCCCGAGATCGCGGCCGAGCTCTTGGCTCGTGAAGGCGTGCTGACCGGTGCGACGAGCTCGGATGGCGAAGCTTGCCCCGTGGGAGAGCTGGGCATCCGCGAACTCCCGCACGGCCGAGGCGATCGCGGGAAGGTCGCTCGTGGTCTCGTGGACGACGCTCACGGAGGTGACCCCGAACACGCGCCGCAGAAGCCGGGCGGCAGCCCCCGGGTCGTCCGTCTCGAGGTAGAAGTGTCCGCCGTCAGAATGAATGCGGCAAGCGCTCGCGTTCGCCGCGAACTGGGCGAGGATGTTGCGGGAGAGCGTCCGCTCGAATTCTCGACGAACCGGGGGGGATTTGAGCGCGAGCTCGCCGTAGCGAACAAGAACGACGACCGGCACGGAGGAATCGTTAAGTCGGATACGCCGTTTTAGCGTTGCTCTCTCGATGCCGACGACGGTCGCCTCGCTCCCCGCCGAGGTGACCGACCCTTGGGACCTCCTCCTGGATCCCCTTCTCGATGCGCTGCTTCCGAGGCTTGAACAACTCCACGCCTCCGTGGACCGCGCGTGGCTCGCGGCGCAGCTCGACCTGAGCGCAAGCTCCGGTCACGACATCGCCCTGCCGCTCCATCGTCCGGCGAGCCAAGCCGGTGCCGCCCCCGATCTGTTCGCTCGCAGTGTTGCCGACGGCCTGCCGCTTCCGATTGGGCTCCACGCGGTGGAGGCGACCGGCCCGTACGTCAACTTCTCGACGGACCCCGTGTGGCTCGCCGACGTGACCCTGGGGCTCGTGGCGCGACGGGGCGCGTCGTACGGGAGGTCCGATCGGCCCCGCCCTGCCGCCTGCGTCGAGCACACGAGTGCGAATCCGACGGGACCGCTCCATGTCGGGCGGATCCGCAACGGGCTCATCGGCGACACGCTCGCGAAGGTCCTGCGCGCCGCGGGCTCCCCCGTTACCACGCAGTACTACGTCGACGATCTTGGCCGCCAGGCGGCGATGATCACCTGGATCTGGTCGAAGCCGGTCACCGAATGGCCCGAGGAGGCGCGCGCCTCCCTCGCGGGCTCGGAGTCCGCGTCCCCGACGGACGAGTCGGGGGACGTCCACTTCGGTCGACCGTACCCTGCCGTCAGCGCGTTCCTCAAGACCCACCCCGAGGCAGCGCGGGAGGTCGCCCAGATCAACGAGTCGCTCGAATCCGGGGTCGCGCCGCCGCGTCACCGGGAGATCGCGCAATCGATCCTCGACGGGATGCTTGCCTCGCTCGGTCGCATCGGGGTCACCTTCGACGAGCTCGTCTGGGAGTCGACCTTCCTGAACGACGGAAGCGTCGCCGCCGTCCTGAAACGGCTCGGACACGCTCCGCACGCCCTCCGCGAGGAGAACGGGGCGCTCGCGATCGACGCCTCGACCTACGGCCTGCCGAAGAAGACGGCGCATCTCATCGTAACGCGGGCGAACGGGACGAGCCTCTACGCGGCACGCGACATCGCCTACCACCTCGCGAAGTTCGCGCGCTTCCCCCGCGTCATCGATGTGCTCGGGCAGGACCACCGGCTTCACGCGCGCACCCTCGAGGTGCTGCTCACGGAGCTCGGGGAGACCCGCCGGCCGGAGTTTGTCATCTACCAAGACCTCACGGTGCCGGAGGGTGGGAGAATGTCGACCCGCAAGGGCACGGCGATCTCGCTCGACGACCTCCTCGATGAAGCCGAAGCCCGGGCGCGCCTGGAAGTGCGCGCACGGTGGCCCGAGGTCTCCGATGCCGAGGTTGCCTCCATCGCGCAGGCGATCGCTGCCGGCGCGATCCGCTACCATATCGTTCGCGTGGCGCCCGACAAGACCGTGGCGTTCCGCTGGGAGGAGGCCCTCTCGTTCGAGGGTCGCAGCGGCCCCTTCGTCCAGTACTCCTTCGTGCGGGCGACGAGCCTGCTTCGCAAGGCCGAAGGGACCACGCCCCCCTTCGCCTTCGCGGGCGCGGAGCTCGGGAAGGAGCCCGAGCGAGCGCTCCTCCGGACGATCTCACGGTTGCCGAGCCGCATCCAGTACGCGGCGGCCTCCGGCCACGTTCACGCCCTCGCGGGGTACGCCCACGACCTCGCCGAGGCGTTCAACCGTTTCTACCAGTCCGTGCCGGTGCTCACTGCCGGAGCGGAGCGGTCGAGCCGGCTCGCGCTCGTCGCCGCCGCGCGCGATACCCTCGGGATTACGCTCGATCTCCTCGGACTCCCGCGGCTCGAGCGCATGTGAGCCGGTCGTTCTAGGTCTTCGCGCGGGGCCTCGCTCAGGGCGTTGTCCCCGCGATGTCGAGGGGGTCGCGCACGTGCGCTCCCTTGAAGCCTCGACGCCGAAGCCGGCACGCGTCGCAGGTCGAGCAGGGGCGCCGGCCTCCCTCGTAGCAGCTCCACGTGAGCGCCCACGGGACGCGCAGGCGTTCCCCGAGCCGCACGATATCGGGTTTCGAGCGATGGAGGAGGGGCGCCCGGATCGCGATGGGCCGGCCCTCGACCCCCGTCTTGGTCGCGAGACGGGCGAGGCGACGGAACGCCCGGACGAACTCCGGACGACAATCCGGATAGCCCGAGTAGTCCACGGCGTTGGCCCCGAAGTAGATCGCACGCGCCTTCCGGCTCTCGGCAAGACCGAGCGCGAGAGCGAGGAAGAGGGTGTTGCGCGCCGGCACGTAGGTCGGTGGGATCGAGCGCCCCGGTCGACGCGTCAGGGTCCGGCGATGCTGCGTGAGCGCGGAGTCGAGGAGCGGGCCGATGGGCAACCGAACGACCGAGTGCGAGGCGGCTCCGAAATGCCGCGCCAGTGCGCGCGCGCTTCGGAGCTCGCGCGGATGCCGCTGACCGTAGTGAACCGAGAGGGCGTGCACGGTCCCGCGACGAGCGGCCAACGCGAGGCAGGTCGCCGAATCCATCCCCCCCGACAGCAGGACGACGGACCCCTCCGGGGCGCGACGTCGCCGGGCTCTCACGCTCCGACTCCGAGCAGCAGGGCCGAGGCGATCCCGACGGTGGCGAGCATGCTCGCGAGGTTGGTGCCGCCTTTCGTGAGCGCGCCCCGGTTCTCGAGGAGCTCCCCGAGGACGCTGTCGATCTGGCAGCCGACGAATCCGGAGAGGGCGGCCACGCCCACGAGGAGAAGCGGCCGTGGGACGGGATCAGAGAAGAGCAGGAGCAGGGCGAGTCCCACGGTGGCGGTGGTCACGGCTCCGATCAGGGCCCACGTCTCCCCCCGAAGGGAGATCCCGCCGTTTGTGCCCGGTGGGACGGGCTTGCCGCTGACGATGCTGCGCGCCCGTCCGGCAAGGACCCCGAACTCGCTCGCGAAGGTGTCCGCCGAACCGAAGGCGAGCGCGGCGACAAACAGAACCGCGAGGGTGGGGGGCGGGAGCACCGAAGGAAGTCCGACGCTGCCGAGCGCGAGCGCGGAGGGAACGAGAATGTGGGAAGCGACGTTCGCGACCCCGCGCTCCCCTTTCGTCCCTTCTTGGAGGTTCTTGCGCTGTTTCTCCTCGAACCGGTAGCGCGTGGCGCCGACGCTCCCGATGAGGAAGAGGGCCAGGAGCGCGAGGAACGCGAAGCCCGCGGTCACGACGATCACGGACCCGAACGCGAACCCGACGAGTCCCGCGCGCGGCGTCAGGGCGTCCACGCGGATCGCAACCCCGGCGAGGACGGCTGTAACGAAGACGCCTAGGAGCGCCTCCCACCAAATGAGCATCAAGAAGGCCCGCAGCGCCGAGCGGGCCCCCCTTGAAAGCTTGTCGCGGGGGCCTAACCACGATGGAGAAGGCGCGCGGCGCCCGCCCGGAAGGACGGAGCCACGAGGTCGGGGCGGACGCCCCGCTCCTTGCACTCCCGGAGTACTTCCTCCTCATGCCCGCGCGACGGCACGAGGACCGTGAGCATGCCGAGCTTCTCTCCCGCCTCGATGTCGATGCTCCGATCGCCCAGGATGGCGCTCGAGGCGAAGGAGATGCCCAGCTCGGCGCTCGCCCGTTCGAACAGCAAGGTGCCGGGCTTTCGGCAACGGCAGCCCGTTTCCGGGGCGTGGGGACAGTAGTAGAACCGGTCGATCGCCGTTCCCCCCCGGGCGAGGATCTCGTTGACGCGCCCGTGGATGCGATCGACGTCCGCTTCAGTGTAGAATCCTCGCTCCACCCCGGACTGGTTGGTCACGCACACCGCGAGGAATCCATGCTCGCGGAGGAGCCGGACGCCTTCGCTGACACCTCGGTACACCTCGAGGCGGTCGGCGTCGCGGAGGTACTTGAGATCCGGATTGATCGTCCCGTCGCGATCCACGAACACGGCTCGGCGCGCGCCGGACGTTGGGTCCGGGGAACCGTTCTGTCCAGAGCCGTCCGAGCGATCGGCCACGAGACCTCTCCGACCTCGGCGACCGGTGAGAGGGCTTAACGACGCGGGCCTTTCGGTCGGAAGCCGTGCCAGCAGACGAGGGCTCGAGCCCGCAGCGGACGTTCCGAGCGCTCGACGAGCGGTTCGACTCCGCCGTCGATTCGTTGGTCCTCGGCGTCCCTGTGGTGGGTCTCCTCTTCAGCGGCGGCGTCGATTCCGCGCTCGTCGCGCTCGCCTTGCGAGAGCGCGTTCCCTTCGATGCCCTCGCTATCGGCGTCCGGGGCTCTCGCGACCTCGCGCAGGCGAGCTCGGCCGCGCGCATCCTGGACCTCCCTCTCACACGCGTCGAAGTCAGCGTCGAAGAGGTCCGGCGGGCAGCCTTGGAGATGGCTCCGTTGCTCAGGGAATCCCGGGAACCCGTGCGGAGCGTCCAACTCAGTCTCGCACTCGCGGTGCGGACCTCCGAACGATCGGTCGTGGTGACGGGGCAAGGCGCTGACGAACTGTTCGGTGGGTATGCCCACTTCCGCAAGCTCGAGCCGAGCGCAGCCGAGCAGCGACGGATCGCTGACCTCGCGCAGCTGCTGGAAGGCGATTGGCCGAGGTCGCTCGCGATCGCACGCGCGTTCGGAAAGGACCTCCGTTCGCCGTACCTCGACCCCTCGTTCCGAGCGTACGCGAGCTCGATCCCCCTCCCCCCCCTTCCCGCAGGGGGCACGACGAAGCCCTTGCTTCGCGAATGGGCGGTCCACCGCGGGGTTCCGCGTGAGATCGCGGGGCGCGCCAAGCTCGCGATCCAGTACGGGACAGGGATTGCGCGCCTACTGCGTCGCGAGCCTGCGACGTCGTCACCCTCTTCGAACCCGAGTTCCCGCGGTGTCTCGCACCGCGCGCCCTAGATGCGGAATGTCGCAGATGACCGCGCGCGCTCCACCAGCGCGCAGAAAATCGAGGACGGCTTCTACCTTGGGCGCCATCGTGCCCTCACCGAACTCGCCTCGCTCGAGGGCCTCCGAGAGTGCCTCCATGCTCGTCTCATTGAGCACCGTCTCCCAGGGTTTCCGGAATCCGAGCGAGACCGCGGGCACGTCGGTGACGATGGCGAGCGTTTCGACCTCGAGGGCGCGGGCGATCAGGGCGGCGCTCCGGTCCTTGTCGATCACCGCCTCGACGCCCTCAAAGCGAGACTTGCCCCTCGCCACGACGGGCACACCCCCGCCACCCGCGAGTACCGGTACGCATCGGCTCGCCCACCCCGTTCGGACGAGCGACGCGATCGCCGGGGCCTCGAGCCAACGCACCGGCTTCGGGGAGGGAAGAAGCCGCCGCCACCCGCCCCGGGCTCCGTCGAATCGCATCGCCCAGCCGTTGCGTTTCTTCAGAATCCGGGCCTCGGCATCCGAATAGTATCGGCCGACGGGCTTCGAGGGTGTCCGGAACGCGGGGTCCCCACGGGCCACCTCGATGCGGGAGATGATGGGCAGAACGGGTCGCGGGACGTGGTCCCGCGCGAGCGCTGCGCCGAGCTCCTGTTGAATGAGGTATCCGATCTGGCCCTCGCTCTCGGCGCCGAGAACATCGATCGGGAGCATGGGGACCTCGCGCTCGGCGATTTCGCCTTGACGCAGCAAGCGTCCGACCTGCGGCCCGTTGCCGTGCGTGAGGAGGAGCTCCCATCCCTCCCGAACCAATTCGGAAAGCGCGGGAGCGACCGATCGCATCCGCCTCGTCGCTTCGGCCCAGGAGCCGTCCCCGCTCGGGGCGGCGAGGGCATTCCCCCCCAGGGCGACGAGAATCCGTGGCACGGTTCAGCCCCCTCCGAGGGCCGACGTGCCCACCGGCAGGAACTTGAAAGGCTCTGGCCGGGCGATCGGCCCCGACGAATTCGCACGAAAATCGGGCACCCTCTTATACCGGGTGACGGGTCACGCGACTGTGTCCTCAGGCGACGCGGGGCCGATTTGTGCCCTCGACTTTCGCTACGGTCGCGAAGAGGTTCGCGCCCTTTTCTCGCGACGTGCGCGCCTCGATCGCGTGCTCCGCGTGGAGGCCGCGCTCGCCGAGAGCGAGGCCGAGGAAGGACTCATCCCCAAGGACGCGGCCGCAGCGATCTCCCGGGCCGCGAGCTCGGGCCACGTGACCGTCGATCGGGTCGATGCCCTCGAGCGCGAGGTACAGCACGACGTCATGGCGATCACGCGCGCCCTGGCTGAACAGTCCGGAGCGGGCGGGGCCTGGGTCCACTTCGGGGCGACGTCGAACGACATCACCGACACCGCACTCGGGCTCGAACTTCAGAGCGCGATCGCGATCCTGCGACGCGACCTCACCGAACTGGTCCGGGTGCTGGTCGATCAGGCGAAACGCCACCGCGCCACGGCCGAGGTGGGACGGACCCACGGCCAGCATGCGGTCCCGCTGAGCTTTGGCTACAAGCTCGCGGTCGCGGCAGCGGAAGTGCTGCGGCACCGCGATCGGCTCGACGAACTTACGCCGAGGGTCGCGGTCGGCAAGATCGCCGGGGCGGTGGGCACCGGGGCGGGCCTCGGATCCAAATCCGCAAGCGTGGAGGCGCGCACGATGGCGCGGCTCGGGCTCGCGACGGACGATGCGCCGACCCAAGTCGTGGGGCGGGACCGGATCGCCGAACTTACCAACCTCCTCGCGCTCGTTGCCGGCACGGCGGAGCGTCTCTCGACCGAAGTCCGCAACCTCCAGCGTACGGAGATCGGCGAGGTTTCCGAGTGGTTCGACGAGGCGCACCAGGTCGGAAGCTCGACCATGGCCCAGAAGCGCAATCCCATCGTCTCGGAGACCGTGACCTCCCTGGCGCGGCTCGTGCGCGCCTTCGCCCTCCCGCCGCTCGAGAATATCGCCTTGTGGCACGAGCGCGATCTCACGAACTCGGCCAACGAGCGGATCGTGATCCCGCATGCGATCGTCCTCGCCGACGACCTCCTCGTCCGCCTGACGGGCGTCTACGCGAAGCTCGTCGTCGACACCGACCGGATGGCGGCCCACCTCGCCTCCTCGGGGGGCGCTACCATGGCGGAATCGCTCATGCTCGGCCTCACGCGCAAGGGCCTCGCACGGGGCGAGGCGCACGAGCTGGTCCGTAAGCTCACGGCCGGCGCCCGATCGAGCGCGAGCCTGCGGGAACGCGCGAGTGCGGATCCCTCGGTGACGCGCTGGCTTCCGCGCGACGAGGTGGAGCGGCTCCTCGATCCCGGACCCTATGTCACGGCGGCCGCCGAGAAGACCGATCGCCTGCTTCGTCGGCTCGAACCCGCCCTCTCCCGATGAGACGGCCTGCGGGCGCCTGGCAAGCTCGGATCTCGATCGACCGGACGGACGCGGCCTCGACCGATCACCTCGAGCGCGTTCTCCGCCCCGAGTCGGCTCGAGAGGTCCCGCGCACGAGGGCCCGAATCGTGCGCAGCGGCAGGAAGCAGCTCGCGATTGACGTGGATTGCGAGGACGCCGGTGCGCTTCGGGCCGGCATGAATGCCTTCCTCGGGTGGATCGACCTCGCGCTCCGAAGCGAGCAGGTGGGTCGATCCGCATTGCTCGCTCGGACGTCCGTGCAACGCCGCACGGAAGAACAAGGGTGATCCGTCGCTCGCAAAAGCCCAAAGCATGGCGTCGTCCCTGACGCGCGACTCCTCGACGAGGGCTCAATTCTGCCGCCCCGGGCGATGCTCTTATCACCGCCATCTCGCCTGCGCGCGCCCGTGGCACTTCCCGCGAAGCTTCAGAACGATCTGAAGCAGTTCCAGCGGCTCCAACAGGAGCTATCCCAGGTCGCGCAACAGCGGCTCCAGATGGACCTCAAGCTGCGGGAGACCGTCCATACGCTCGACGAGCTGAAGGGCGTTCCCGCCGAGTCCGCGGTCTACCGCCCCATCGGTGGCCTCTTGGTCCGAGCGAAGGACCGGAAGGAGGTCGAGGATCTCCTCTCCGAGGAGAAAGAGACGCTCGAGGTCCGCGTCAAAGCGCTCGAGCGGCAGGAGAACCATCTCAAGGAACGCTACGGGGAGATGCAGAAGGAACTCTCGGAAGCGCTGCGAACTGCGGGCGCCATCGCCGACGCTCCGGCGTCCGACTGAGGGCGAACGATCCCTCCGCGCGACGCGGAGAAGCGCCCCTACTCCTCGACGAGGACCTTCCGTTCCTTGATGAAATCGCCGCGCTCGAGCTCGCGGGCCGCGGTCCGGATCTCGTCCGGCGTGTTCATGACGATCGGTCCGTACCACGCGACCGGCTCGCGCAGCGGGCGGCCCGTGACGAAGAGAAACCGCAGGCCTTCCTCGCCGGCGCGCACGTCGACGGCATCCCCGTCCCCGAAGAGCGCCGCGGTCTGTCCCGTCACGGGCTCTTCGGAGGACGGCGAGAACCGTCCTTGCCCCTTCACGGTGTAGGCGAACGCCGTGTATCCCGGAGGGGTGGCGCGGCGGAACGTCCCGTTGGGTGGGACGGTCACATCGAGGTAGGTCGGATCCACCGGCAGCCCGACGACCGGGCCCTCGGAACCCCCGAAGCTTCCTGCGACGACCTTCACCCGGTTGCCCTCGTCGGTCTCGACGATCGGGATCTCCTTCGCCGTCAAGCCGCGATACGCTGGGGTCGACATCTTCTCCCGAGCCGGGAGATTCACCCAAAGCTGGAACCCTTCGAGGACCCCCTCCTTGCGCTGCGGCATCTCCTGGTGGAGGATGCCGCTCCCCGCGCTCATCCATTGGATGTCGCCGGAATCGATCGCCCCGGAGTTGCCGAGCGAGTCTCCATGTTCCACACGGCCATCGAGCATGTAGGTCACGGTCTCGATCCCCCGATGGGGGTGCCACGGAAAGCCCGCGACGTAATCGTCGGGGTTCGCGGACCGGAAGTTGTCCAGGAGCAGGAAGGGGTCGAGCGCGGGAACCTCGCGGTTCCCGAACGCTCGATGCAGGCGGACTCCGGCTCCTTCGAGGGTCTCGTTTCCGTGGAAAACCCGGGCGACCGGGCGCACTTTTTCAGCCAACGTCGACCTCCGTCGAAAGGACCGCGTCTTCGCGGATAACCTGCCGCTTTCCCGCGCGTAAGGGGGAGGCGGCGGGTGCACCCCTCCTCGCCGGGGGGCGGAGGCGCGCTAGGTCCGACGATCGACGAGCTTGTGCGCGATCTCCGCAAGGAGGGGGCGTCCGCGCTTCGGAATCGCGGACCCCTTCGCGACGCCGCGCAGAGCGCGGTCGGAGAGTTCGTGGATCTTCGTCTCGGAATACGCGAGGCTCCCGGTGGACCGGATGAGGTCCCGGGCGCCTTCGACCTGGGCGGGCGTCGAGCCAGGATTCCCCAGCACACCGGTGAGTTGCGTGCGCCCCGCCCCGTCCGCCGCGTGCCAGGCCCTCACCACGAGAAGGGTTCGCTTCCCCTCGACAAGGTCGTTCGCGCTCTTTCCCAAATCGCTCGCGTCGAATCCCGTGCCGAGGATGTCGTCGCGAAGCTGGAAGGCGATGCCGGCGTCGATGCCGAACCGCTCGAGCGCGTTGAGGAGTCCCGGCGTCGCGCCGCCGAGGATCGCACCGATACGCAGCGGGGAGGCAACCGTGTAGATCGCTGACTTGAGTTCGTGCACGAGGAGCACGTCGCGTTCGGAAACCTCCGAGACGAGGCGCGATCCGTTCCGGATGTCGAGGGCCTGGCCGAGCGCCGTCCGGTGCGCCATTCGGGAGTATTCGGTGAGGGCGGCCATCCGTCGCGGGGCGGCCACCTTCGCTGCGAGGATCCCCTGGATCGTGAACGGTTCCTCGAGGTCCCCGAGCGTGATCGCGAGCCCGATCCCGTACTGTTCGGGGTCTCCGAGGGCGCTTCGAGCCTGGTGTTCGGAGGCGAAGCGTCGGTGGAGCGCCGGTCCTCCTCGGCGCTCGAGGGCGCGGTCGATGACGTCATCGTGGACGAGCATCCAGCTCTGGAAGTGCTCGAGCGCTGCGGCCGCGGGCAGCGCCGGCTCCGGCGGTCGTCCCGACGCAAGGTGGTACCCGGCGAGGACGAGGAGAGCGCGGAACCGCTTGCCGCCGCGCAGCGCGAACTCGTGGAGCGCGTCGAAATACTCCCGGAATTCGGCGTCGGCGCTCCGGCGGGCGCGCTCGTACTCCCGCGCGAGGGAGAGCTCGATCTTCGGGATGTAGGCCGTAAGCCGATCGAGGTCCACGGGGGCGCCGCGCTCATCGACCGCTACGCGTATTTAACCAGACTCGCTCGCAGACCATCGTGACCGCGACCGAGTTCGGAAATCTCGTCACCCGGCTCATGGAGGCGATGGGCCAGTCGATGGCCGCGGTCCGCGAGGTCCCGGAGGGTCTGCTCCTCCGGACCAGCGACGGATTCCTCTGGGCCTTCGTCGAGAATCCTTCGGAGGTATCGCTCGCCTTTGTCCAGCGCCTGCAACTCGAAGTTGGCGGCGAGGGTGGCCGATTGGTGGTCCTGACCCCGGGTCGGCTCCCGCTCCAGCTCTCCTCGGAAGTGGGGAGTCGCGGCGGGACCGTCGTGGAATCGGCCCGATTTCGCGAGCTTGCCGGCGGACTCGGGCTCGGCCCTCTCCTCGGGGAGGAACCGAAGGCCGCGAAGGAGCGTCGCGCGGGCCGCCTGCTGCCGACCGCGCAGCAACTCGACGATGTGATGGCCCGCGCCCGGACCTGGGCGGAATGGGGAGTCCCGGCGCTCGCTCTCCGATTCTATCGGCAGGCGTCGACGATGAAACCCGAGTTCCTCCCCGCGCGCAACGGGATCGCGGAGGCCCTGCTGGGGCTCGGCCTTTCCCAGGAAGCGACGAAGACGTTCGACGAGATCCTCGGCGTCGACCCGTCGAACCTGGACGCACGGATCGGAAAGGCCACCGTGCTCGGCCGAGGCGGACGGACCGACGAGGAGATCCATGCGTTCCGCGCGCTCCTCGCCGAAGACCCCAGTAGGATGGCAGTCCGGGCCCATCTCGTCGCTGCCCTCCTCGAGACCCAGGCATGGGGCGAGGCTCGGACTGAGATCGAGTCGATGCTCGAGGCTTCCCCCGACAATCCCCGACTTCGCTACCTGCACTCTGCCACCCTCGAACGGACCGGCGAGGCGACAGCGGGAGTGCGGGAACGCGAGCGCGCGCGCACCCTCGGGCTCCCCTATGAATCGGAGAAGATCCTGGCGAGTCAGCTCGGCCTGGAGGCCCCGACGCCTCCAGCAGCTCCGGCTCCTATGGTCGAGGTGATGGCCCCGACCCTCGCCGAAGTTGTGGGGCATCTCCCTCGCGCGGACCTCGCGAAACGCTCGACCCCGTCTGGGCGTAGGCGAGGTTCCCCGGTCCAGCTTCCTCCCCCGGCCCGCCGAAAGGCTCCCGCCTCCCGCAAACCCAAAAAGCGCCGCGCCCGCTGAGCGGTCCGTTCCCGGACGGCAGCCGCATGCGGATTGTATCGTTGCTACCGAGCGCCACGGAGATCGTGTGCACGCTGGGAGCCGGGAGCGAGCTCGTCGGACGGAGTGCCGAGTGCGACTACCCCGAGCTCGTTCGAGCGCTCCCCGTGGTCATGCGGGCCAAGGTCCTCGACGCGGCCCACGCTTCGCACGAGATCGATGCGCGCGTCCGGGCGACTCGCGGAGCGGGCGAGGGCCTTTACTCGCTCGACCTCGCTCTCCTCCAACAGCTGCGACCGGACGTCGTGTTGACCCAGGATCTGTGTGCGGTGTGCTCGGTGACGGATGCCGAGGTCCAGCGGGCGTGCGAGAGTGTCGGAGTCTCCCCGAGGATCGCCTCGTTCTCCCCCCAACGGCTCTCGGACGTGTGGGACAGCGTGGGAGGTATCGGCGACGCGATCGGGCGTCGCGCGGCGGGCACGCTGCTCACGGAGGCCCTCCGGTCGTTCGAGCTCCGGTACCGTCGCCGCGCGATCCGAAACACCGCCAGGCCGCGCGTGGCGATCGTGGAGTGGCTCGATCCGCCGATCCTCGCGGGACTTTGGACCCCTGACCTCGTCGCGGCGGCAGGGGGGGCGTCGATCGGCCCTGCTCCGGGGGGGCGCGCGCAGACAACCTCGTGGTCCGCCCTCGCGCTCCAGAAGCCCGATCTCCTGGTGCTGAGCCCGTGCAGCTTCTCCGTCCGACGCACGCTCCAGGAGCTCGGTACCCCATCTCTCGCCGGAGCGCTTGACGCGCTGGCGCCGGGGTTGGGCTGCTGGATCGCGGACGAAGCGTTCTTCAGTCGACCCGGACCTCGACTCGCGAAGGGCATCGAGCTCGTGGGAAGCCTCTTAGACGCATCCCCCTCAGCTCCTCCGACGGACCTTCAGCGCTGGATCCCCGAGGAGGTTCTCGCGTGAGCGCCTGGGTCCCGACGAACCAGTACACCATCGGGTACCGACCCCAAGCGACGCACAAGCTCTCGACGTCCTCGACGGAACTCCTGCACCTCGTGATCGCGTTCGGGGTGCTGACCCTTGACCTCGCGCTTCTACGGACGTCGTTCAGCGCCCTCGGAGGGTTCCGCCCTCCCGACCCCACGCTCATCGCCGGGGGGCTCGCCTTCGGGGCGGTCGCCGCGCTCACGGGGTTCGTCGTGCACGAGATGGCGCACAAGATCTCCGCGCAGCGTCACGGCTTCTGGGCAGAGTTCCGGATGTCACCCTTCGGGCTCGTCCTCTCGCTCTTCACCGCGGCCATCGTCGGGGTGATGTTCGCCGCGCCCGGGGCGACCGTCATCGGCGGCATGGGCGATGAGCGCGAATGGGGGCGCACGAGCCTCGCCGGGCCGCTCGTCAACCTTGGGGAAGGATCGGTCTTCGCGGGCCTCGCGTTCGTGGGCGCGGACGCCGGCTGGTCGCCGCCCTTTGTGGTCTCGCTCCTGCTCCTCGCCTTCATCAACGCGTGGTTCGCGACCTTCAATCTCCTTCCCTTCGGACCGCTCGACGGCCAGAAGGTGCTCCGGTGGAATCGGCCGGTCTGGCTCGTCTCCCTCGGAGGGTCCGCTGCGTTCGCGATCGCGCTGTTCTTGCTTTCTGCATCCGCCCCGGCGTAGGCGCTCGGGGAACGATGGCACGGTCCAGGACCGTCGAGCTCGGCGACGGCCGGATTCTCGCCGACCTGGGCTTCCGCGACGAAGAGGGCCTCGTGGCGAGCTATTTCCTCCCCCAGCCGGAGGGTTGGACCGTCCTCGAGACCGGCCCGACGACCTGTCAAGCGGCCCTCCTGGCGGCCCTCAGCGATGCCGGGATCGATCGCGCGGAGGTACGGCGGGTCCTCGTCACCCACATCCATCTCGATCACGCCGGTGGGCTCGGGGCCCTTGCGATGTCCCTCCCGAACGCCGCGCTCTACGCGCATCGCGAGGGAATCGCCCACATGATCGACCCGACCCGCCTCGCCGCGAGCGCGCGACGCGCCTGGGGGGAGAGCTCCGATGCGTTGTGGGGTCCGATCGTCCCGGTTCCCGCCGAGAGGATCTCCCCGCTCTCCGGCGGCGAGCGGTTTCCCCTCGAGCGAGGCGAGCTCGAGGTCATCGCGACTCCGGGGCACGCGCGGCATCACCTCGCCTTCCTCGACACCGCCACGGGTGCGCTCTTCACAGGAGACGCAGCGGGGGTGCGATTGCCCGGATCCTGGAGGCCACGGCCCGCCGTGCCCCCGCCCGACGCGGACCTCGAGCTC
>JAKIWU010000079.1 GCA_022749905.1 Thermoplasmata archaeon | reverse complement strand
GGAACTGTTCGGGCTCGTACTCCGCCCCATCGAGGCCGAGTGCGATCGACTGGAGGTCGAGCTGGTCACCGAGCGAGGTCGAGGCTACGACGTTCTCGATCCTGATCTTGACCATGGAAACCACTTGGCGCGCTCCACTTAAATAGGGTTTTTAAACGTTCGCTCGCGCGTTTTCCGCTCCACGCGGCGGCCTCGCCGGCCTTGCACGACCCGTTAGGGCCGACGTCCGGGACCGAGCGCGGCCCAACGGAGCTCGCGCTCTTCCTTGGCCTTCCGGTAAAACTCGTCGAGGGGAGGCCGAGCTCGCTGGTACAACGACTCGACGATCTCGCCCGGGTCGGTCTCGCCGGGGGCAAGGGGCCATCGGTGGCTCGCGAGGAGTTCCTGGATGTACCGCCGGGTCTGGGAGAGGGTCGAAAGGGTCGCGTCGAGCCCGCCTTGGAACTTGAAGTACAATTGACCCTGGGAAGCGGCTGCTTCGATGCTCCGCACGATCTCGATGCCCGCTACGACGGCGGGCTTCGCGACCCGGGTCGCGACTTCCTCCGCGGTCCAATCGGGCACGCGCTTCGTCGCCTCGGGGCGGGACGCGTCCTCCCCGACAAGGCTCACGAGGCAGTCGGCGAGCGTCTTCGAGGCACCGAGAACCGCGATCGTTCCCGCTTCGCCCTTCTCCTCCGCCAACGTCAGCTGCAGGACGTAGCCTCGCTGGACCTCGTTGAGGCGCCCATCGGAGCCGAGGGCGCGCACCTTGTCTTCCATCAGCGACGAGACCCTCAGCCCCCGCGAGCCTCCCGCCCCCTTAGGTCCTACCCTGACCGCGTCTCAAGCTTGGAACCCGCGATCGGGAGGACCGCACCCCCCGTCATTCGAAATGCCAGGTGTAGTCGCCGGACTCGGCCTCGCGATCCATCTCGAACGCGGAACTCCGTGCGGGTGCGACTCGGGCGGGCGTTTTCACGGGAGTTGCGATCCTCGCGGTGCGGATCATCGTCCGGGCAAGACCTGCGGCGAGCGTCCCGGCCATCACGGCCGGGATCGAGAGGAGCGCAAACCCTCCTGGAAGGACCTGGGCGATCGATCCGATCCCCGCGAGGGGCGGGACGGGGGCCGAGCTCGACGGCGGCCCTCCGAGCACGGGCAGTGGGTTCGTGGCGGTCCAGCCCTGCTCCGAGGGCTCGACCGTGACCTCCGCCAAGGGAAACGTGGTGACTGCGATACCCGGCGAAGTCGGTGTTCGATAGGCTGCCCAAGCGAACTCTCCCGCGACCGAACCGCCCCCGTCCGCGAGACACCCGAGGCTGACGCAGGCGTCCACCGGTACCGTTCGATACGGGCCTCCTGTCACCTCGACGAGGAAGGAGACGCTCCACTGGTCTCCCGTTGTCATCGCGTTGTGCGAGGGCGCGTCGCTCCAGTTCCACGTGAAGATCATCGCCGTCCCGCCCAGGGCATGGCCGAGCTCCCGGCCACACCATGGGAACGGAGTTCCGTCGGCGATCGTGCAGCGCGGGGTCGCGGTCTGGCCAGCGAGGACTTCGACGGCTCCGAACGGAACGAACTGGAAGATCGGCTGGTTTGCGCCGAGCGCGACCTCGGATGCGGGCGGCTCGCCGAATCCGACCCGACCGAGAGCCAGGAGAAGGCTCGGATTGTCGAGACGAGGCGCTGCTGCGCTCGCGCCCACAAAGGTCGGGGTGAGGGAGCCGGGCCCGAACGTCGAACGAACGCACCGGTATCCGGACGGTCCATCCCAGGTGCCCCCGGTGGCAGCGGCGATATCGCACCCGGCGTTGAGGATGCCCGCGACATTCTGCCGAACGGTCGCTCCCGAAGGGCAACCGCCGGCCGTCTCCGTCAGCGAGCTGCACGGCCAGCCGGGGGAGGACGCGTCCGTCGGCGTGGAGTACAGATCGATCGCATCGATCGTGCACGCCGCGCCGAGCGAGGCCTCGCACGAGGAGGACTGCCCAGCGAAGGCGGCGATCGAGTCCGAGATGTTCCCATCCTGGGAGGCGAACCAGCCCTCGCATCGCGGGCTCGCGCCGCTCCCGAACGCGTGGGCCGGTTCGCAAGTCGAACTCGCATTGGCATGATCGCTCGGTCCGACGAGGTATGCCTGAGCGTAGGCCGGATCCTGGGGCGCCGTGCTTCCCAACCATACGAGGACGTGGTGCGCACGAGGCGACCAACCGAGGCCGTCCCCCAGGAGCGCGCCGTAGAGGGCGGTGATCGACGACGAGGTCAGCACGTTGTCCGAGAGATCCGAATCGGAATACACGTAACCCCCCGAGAGCACCGTCGATTGAAACGTGGTCCGGACAGCGGTTCCGAATCCGCTTGGAGCGACGAAGGTGCCGACATCGACATGGTAGGACGAGCCGTCCGGATCGTTGTCCGCAGCCCCGGTCGCGAAATAATCGACGAGCGCGAACGACACATTCGACTCAGGGTGGCGTGCGGCGATCCCGTCCGCGATCGCTTGGGCGTTTGCAACGAAGAACGGGATTCCATTCGATTCCTCGCACAGGGTCGCTCCTCGAAGGGCACACGCATCCCGTCCGGGGTCGTGCGCCGATGGATCATACACGCCGTCGTACGGCGTGGTCTCGAGGACGAAGACGAGCTGTACCGCGGGCCAAGAGCCCACGCCGGGGCTCACAGCGGATGCCGTGAGGCTGACCAGCGCCTGGCCAGTTCCAGCCGGACAGAGCGGGGTGTCTCCGGCGCAAACCGTCGCAGGTTCGACTCGGATCGAGAGTTGGAGCGGGGTCGACGACGGGAGTGCAGCGCTGTCGGATCTGTCCGGAGAGGGTCGGGAGTCCGACGCGAGAATCACGTGGATCGGCGCTGGACGAACTGACGGCCCCGATGAGGGCCCCGCACCACCGTACACGGCAGTGGCCGCGAGCGCAGCGACAATCACGGCCGAGCACGTTGCTAGCCGTCGCAACCCTGAGAGTCTCCGGCTCGAGCGGTGCCACGAGACCGGCGTCACCGGGTTCGACCCTCCCCTCAGGGCGTCCGCGTTCCGCGCCCTCGAGACGGAGAGCGCGCGGTCCGAATTAGCTTGCCTGCCGGGGACTCCTCGAACCCTTCGGGCGCTTCGAGAGCGGGGTTTCGCGCGTCCTTCCCACCGGATCGTCATGTGGGCCCGTCGGCACTCGCGGGGGGGGCGGGCCCTCTCGCGCGGCGGGGATGGCCTTCAAACCGTACCGCCATTCCCCTTCCATCGGGTAGACGCGTCGCAACACGAGATCCACGGTGTCTCCCATTCGGATGGCCCCGGCCGGAGAATCGGTCAACTGGACCGTGATGCGAACGGACGGGTGGGCCCGTGCGATGAGGACGCTGTACGGTCCGGTCTGCGCGACCTGATGGTCGACCTCCGTCGGCTGAGCGCCGGGCCGGATCGTGGTGGAAGCCTCGACAACGAGTCCCTGTCGCGGGAGCTCGATCCGACGCATCCGATCCGACCGTCCACACGTTCGACATTCCCCGCGAAGGGGGAAGCTGATCGCGTTGCACGCGCCGCACTCTTCCGCCGCGAGCCGCCACCGGCTTGGGCGATTTGCGAGGTAGGTAGAACGAGGAACATACGCACCTTCGGAGATCGCCGCCGGTACCGACCCCGTCCGGTCGAGCGCCGCCGACTCGCTCTGCATCCCGCGAGAGGATGCGGGTTCCAGAGGGGAGGTCCACGCAATGGGCGCCGTCGATTCGAAGGTCACCGTCTCCGCTCCGAGCGGTAGAGGATCGACGAGGGCGACCGCGTCGGGTGTACCCCGTCCCGCGCCAATCTCGCGCAAGGCCTCGATGATCGGCAGCAGGTTCGGCCGGTGCGGACCCGGACCTGCGGCGCGGTCCGCGAGGTTCGGTCGACCCTGAGCCTCGTTTCCATTACCATCAGGGGTCTGGACCAGTTCACGCCGGATCCAGATCGGCGGAAGTGTTCCGGAAACGTCCTCGGGCCTGGCGGGGCGGGATGAGCCCTTGGTGCGGCTCCGGCGAGGACGCGACGAGCTCGAGGTTGTGATCGTACGGCCGGTCAGGCGGAGCCCGACCCCCTCGGTCACCGCCAAGGCAGCCAGTGCGGTATCCTCCTCGGGCGCACTCGAACCGATCGGCGAACGGCCCGGGTCGAATGCGAGGATGAGGTCGATGGACTCGGGTTTCGAACCCGCATTCGCTGCTTCGACAGCAGCCCACAGCCCCGCGGGTCCGGGCGCGTACCGGATGGCCCCGAGCGTTCGAGTCCCCAAGGCATCTGGAAAGGCATCGGGGAGCGAGGAAGGTAGGGGTCCCACAAGGTGCAGGGTTTCCACGCGCGATGTGTCGATCCCGGGAAGTCGGTCCGCCGCTTCGACGGCCAACGTGAACGCGTCCTCGTCGGGCGCAAAGACGGCGACGCTGCCGAACCTCGCCTTGGGGAGTGCCACCGCCCCAGCGATGATCGCCCGCACGATTCCTCCCTACACCGTGAACACGGTCACCGTGGCGCTCGCACCGGAACCCCCCACGTTGTGGGTCAGGGCTCGCTCGGCGCCCCGCACCTGACGCGCCCCCGCCGAGCCACGCAGTTGCACGAAAGCCTCGTAGGCCTGACTTGCACCCGTTGCCCCAATGGGGTGACCCTTCGCCTTCAACCCGCCATCCGGATTGACCGGGCGCGAGCCACCAAGCCGCGTCGCCCCGGAGAGCTCGAGCGCGGCCGCGCCGCCGGGGGGTGCGTAGCCGAGATCCTCGAGCGCGAGGAGCTCCGCGATCGTGAAGCAGTCGTGGACCTCGAGGAAGTCGATCGCCGATCGATCGAGGGCGGAGCGTCGGAACGCCTCGTCCGCCGCACGCCGTGTTGCGGCCAGGCTCGTCAACGAGCCTCGGTCCTGGAGGGCAAGGGAGTCCGAACCCGCGCCGTCGCCGGCGACGTAGACCGGTGTGTCGGTGAACGCGTGAGCTTTCTCCTCGCCGGCGAGGAGGAGGGCCGCGGCGCCGTCGGTCACGGGGCAGCAATCGAGAAGCCTCAAGGGGTCCGCAACGAACGGCGACGCAAGCACCTGCTCGCGCGTGACCGGTTTCTGGAACTGCGCATTCGGGTTCAACGCCCCGTGGGCGTGGTTCTTCGCGGCCACCTCGGCGAGGGCTTCCGGGAGCACGTGGTGCTGCGCGAGGTAGACGGACGCCATGAGCCCGTACACTCCTGCGAAGGTGAGGCCGGCGAGGCGCTCCCATTCTGTGTCCCCCGAGACGCCGAGCCAGTACCGTCGACGCGTCGAAGGCGCGTCGGTCATCTTCTCGAGCCCGGCGACCAGGACGACGTCCTGCGCCCCGCTCTCGATCGCGCGAATCGCGGCACGCAACGCGAAGCCGGCCGAGGCGCACGCATTCTCGACCCGCGACACCGGAACCCGGGGGATCCGCGCCTCCTCGGCGAGGATCGCCGAGGAGTTCCCGAGCTGCCATCCCGAGAAGCCGAGCGTCCCGAGAAACCCCTCTCCGATGGACGAACGATCGAAGCCTCGATCGACGCTGGTGACCGCTGCGTCCACGGCCTGGCGGAGGAGAGCGCGCGGTCCTTCGGCAAGCGCGCCGAATCGCGTGTGACCCGCGCCGACCACGGCGGCTCTACGACGTGACATCGTGGCGCGAACCGTCTTATCGAGGCACCCGATGAAGGAGATAAGTCCGGGGGAGCGAAGCTGTCCGAATCCCTACCTATGGTCGTTGGCGTCTCGGGAGCGTCCGGGGCACCCATCGCCCAGCGCGTCCTCGACGGTCTCGCGGCGGCTTCGGTGCCGGTCCATCTCGTGGTCTCGAACGGCGCCCGCGCGGTGATCCAGGAGGAGCTGGCGGGGACGCCGGAGGCCCTCGCGCGGCTCGCGAGTGCGACACACTCGGACGGCGACCTCTCCGCCCCGATCTCGAGCGGCTCGTTCCGCACGCGGGGGATGGTGGTCGTCCCCTGCTCGTCGAACACTGCGGCGAAGATCGCCCTCGGGCTCGCCGACACCCTCCTCACCCGGGCGGCGCACGTCCACCTGAAGGAACACCGTCGGCTCGTCGTCGTCCCCCGCGAGACCCCGATGGACGCCATCCTCCTGCGACACCTCTCGACCCTCGCGGAGCTCGGCGTGGTGATCCTCGTGGCAAGTCCGCCGTACTACCTCCATGCGCGAACCGTCGAAGAGCAGACGGACTATCTGGCCGGAAAGATCCTCGATCAGTTCGAGGTCCCCCACCACTTGTACAAGGGTTGGAAAGAAGGTGCCGGTACGTGATGCGGGGTAGGCGTCTTCGCGACGCGTTTCCCCTCCCTCTCGTCGCGATCTCGGTGCTGCTTCTCACGTTGATCGCGCTCACGCCGAACCTCGTGTCGACGG